>JANMPD010000147.1:0-4792 GCA_031369685.1 Chloroflexota bacterium
GCCGGGTTCTGCGCCCACGGGATCGCCGGCACGGGCGGGATCGGCCAGCAGATGGCCCGCTGGATCGTCGACGGCGAACCGGACCTGGACCTCTGGAAGATGGACATTCGCCGGTTCGGTGGCCAGTACCGGAGCCAGAAGCTGACCCTCGCCCGGACCTACGAAAACTACGCCACCTACTACGACATCCACTACCCGAACGAGGAGCGGCATGCCGCCCGGCCGCTTCGGATCTCGCCAGCCTATGACGAGCTGAAGGGTCTCGGCGTCGAATTCGGCGAGAAGTCGATGTGGGAGCGGCCGAACTGGTTCACGCCGAACGAGGACGGAGCGGGTGTTACGGATCGCGGGACGCTGGAGGCCCTTCGCCCGCGCGGTTGGGCCGGCGAGCACTGGAGCCCGGCCATCGGGGCCGAGGCGCTGGCGACGCGCCAGAACGCCGGGCTGTTCGATGAATCGAGCTTCGCCAAGATCGAAATCGAGGGTAGCGGCGCGCTGGCCTACCTCCAGTACCTGTGCGACAACGACATCGACAAGCCCGTCGGGAGCATCGTGTACACGCAGATGCTCAATCGCCGTGGCGGGATCGAGTGCGATTTCACGGTCACGCGCCTGACCGAGGACCGGTTCCTCATCGTCACGGGCACCGCCTTCGGCAACCACGATCTCGGCTGGATGGGGAAGCACCTTCCCGATGACGGGAGTGTGCGCGTACGCGACGTCACCTCCGCTCGGGCCTGCTTCGGGCTGTGGGGGCCGCGGGCCCGCGACATAGTCGCGCCGCTCACGAAGGACGACGTCTCCGATGCCGGATTCCCGTACATGACCGCCCGCGAGATCACGATTGCCGAGATCCCCGTCCTCGCTCTCCGTGTCACGTACGTGGGCGAGCTCGGCTGGGAGCTCTACCCGCCCGCCGAGTTCGGCCGGGCGCTCTGGAACGCGCTGTGGGCGGCCGGCGCACCCCACGGCCTCACCGCCTGCGGCTACCGGGCCATCGATGCCCTTCGACTCGAAAAGGGCTATCGCGTCTGGTCGAGCGACATCACGCCCGAGGAAACGCCCTACGAGGCCGGCCTCGGGTTCGCGGCGCGCCTGAACAAGGGCACCGACTTCATCGGCCGGGACGCACTCGTGGCGGCCAAAGCGGCCGGCCCGCGGAAGCGGCTGCGCTGTCTGGTCCTCGACGATCCCCGGTCCGTGGCCCTCGGCAACGAGCCGGTCCGGGTCGGCGGGAACATCGTTGGCCGCGTCACCACCGGCGGCTACGGATTCGCGGTCGAACGGTCCATCGCGTATGCCTACCTTCCGCCCGACGGGGCGGCGATCGGGACACGCGGGGAGATCGACATCTTCGGCGAATGGATCGGCTTCGAGGTCGTTCGGGAGCCCATGTGGGACCCGGAGGGATCGAGGATCCGGTCGTGAGCGGGTCTGGCAGCGGCTCCGGCGGCGGGCCCGATGCGAGCGCCGGGTCGCACGGCGCCCCCGACTACGGGCCCGAATGGAGCGCCTCGCACCGCAAGGGCTCTGATGCAGAACTCCGCGGCTGGGTCGACGCCGCACTCGGCTGGTGCGACGCCGCGGACGAGATCGCGCTCCGCTACTTTCGCCAGAGCCCGGTTACGTCGCGCAAGCCGGATCGAACCTTCGTGACCGAGGCCGACACGGCCGTCGAACGGCTCCTCCGCGAGCGGATCTCGGACACGTTCCCGGATCACGGCGTGGTGGGCGAGGAATTCGGCGCGGACGCCGGCGGCGCGTCGGTCCGCTGGTTCGTGGACCCGATCGATGGCACCCACAACTACATGCGCGGCGTCCCCGTCTTCGCGACCCTGCTCGGTGTCGAGCGTGACGGCGAGCTCCAGGCCGGCATCGTGTCCGCGCCCGCTCTCGGTGGACGCTGGTTCGCATGGCGGGGTGGGGGAGCCTGGGGCGCGGGACCCTTGGCCGGGGTGGACCGCGGCGGTGCGCCGCGCCGGCTGCGAGTCACCGCGATCGCGGATCTCGAGGACGCGCAGGTCCTGTGCGCCGGGACGCGGGACGTGATCGCCTCCGGGGACGCGCCCGGATTCACCGAGTTGCTGCAGGCATCCTGGCGCGAACGCGGATTCGGCGATTTCTGGGGCTACTCGCTGGTCGCGGAGGGCGCGGCCGAGGTCATGGTCGAAGTCGGGCTGTCGATCTGGGATGCCGCGGCGCCCGTCGTCCTCGTCGAGGAGGCCGGCGGTCGCGTGACGGACTTCCAGGGCCGCCGTATCTTCGATGGCGGCACGACCCTCGCCACGAACGGGGTCTTGCACGAGGCCGTACGCTCGATGCTCGTCGAGGCACGGGAAGGAGCGAAGCCGTGACCGAGGGGATGCCCGCCGCGCCCGAGGCGCCGCCCGGCCAGGGCGCAGCGTCGAGCACCACGAAGGGCGCCAACTCCGCCCGCCGGGCCCAGTTCCTCGCGACCGAGCACTGGAGCCTGCTGGCTACGAGGTCGATGAGCTGGAACGAGTCGTTCGCCCGGAGCTCGATGTTCCTGACCTCCCTCTCGACGGCGACGGTCTCGCTGGCGCTGGTCGGCTCGGCGACGGACTTCGGGTCGGAATTCGTCGTGTTCGCCCTCGTGGTCCTGTCGATCACCCTGTTCCTCGGGGTCGCGACGTTCATTCGCCTCTCGCAGGTCAACAACGAAGACCTCTACTGGGTCGCGGGCATGAACCGCCTGCGCCGTCAGTATGCCAAGCTCGAGCCCGGAATCGAGGACGAATTCGTCGCCGGGATCAGCCTCGACACCGAGGGCTTTGCCCAGACCTATGGGGCGATGAACGTGACAGGCTTCTCGATGCTCCACGTCTTCGTGACCACGCCCGGGGTCATCGCGGTCGTGTGCTCGGCGATCGCCGCGGTCATCGGGGCCCTCGTGACCCTCCAGGTCACCCCGGCGATGGCCTCTGCCATTCCGGTCGGCCTCGCGGTCGCGATTGTCTCGGTAACCCTCTTCGTGCTGTACGCCAGGCGCGATGCGGCCGCCTACTTCAGGCGGATGATTCGTTTCCAGGATTCGCTGGCCACAACCGCCCAACGGCGACGAGACGGTGACGGACGATGACGTTCGAGGCGATGCCCGCCGCGGAAGCCCATCCACCAGCCACCCAGGATGCGCCGGCGCCGGTGGCGGGCACCGAAACGAGCCATGGCTCGAGGCAATCCACGCGCTCACGACCGCACTCGGGATGCTCGTGACCATCGTCTGCGTCCTGTTCGGGGCTCTCCTCGCCGTGAACGTGGCCGGGCTCGGCGGGCCGCTTTGGGTTGCCGTGGGGATCGGGGTCGCGGGCGTCCTGATCCTGTTTCATGAGCACCATGACAGGAGCCCGGGCCGCCGAGGCAGCCGTGACTGAGCCCGACGCGATGTTCCCAACGCCGCCACACGCCGACACGAAGGCGTAGTCGACCGGCCGGTGCGGCCGGGCACAGGACTTTCGACCGACTCGGCACCGACCCGTCGAGGACGTAGCCTGACGCGCATGCGCCACTGGAAGCTCCTCTGGTTCGGGTCGCCGCTCGCGCTCGTCCCACTCGTCGTCATCGGGCTCACGATTGCCGCGCTGCGGCCGGACGCGCCTGCCGTGGGCTCCGGGGCGGGCACGCCCGATGACCCCGCAGCGGCAAGTCAGGTGGTCGGGAACGAAGCGGACCGGTCTCCGGGTGCCGGGGCCGTAGCCGCGACGACACCGGTCGCGTCCAGGGCGACATCGTCGAGCGCTGCCTCGGCCGTGCCGCTTCCGACGAGGTCCGTCATTCCCAAGCCAACCACGACCCCCACCGCTCGACCATCGGCCAGCCCGAAGGTGACGCCCAAGCCAACCGCGGCGCCCTTACCGATCGCGACCCCCGCTCCCATCCCGCCGCTGTCAGCCTGCCCGATCCTCCCGGGCTCGAACGTCTGGAACCAACGCGTTGACGGTCTTGCGGTGGCCTCGAACAGCGACGCGATGATCACCGCGATCGGGATCGGCGCGACACTGCACCCTGACTTCAGCGCCGCGGGCGGCTATGGGATCCCGTTCAACATCGTCGGGACGGCCACCCCTCGCTCGACTGTGGCCTTCGACTACGCCGACGAGTCAGACGCGGGTCCCTATCCCATTCCGGCCAAGCCGAAGATCGAGGGCGGGAGCGACCGGCACCTGCTGATGATCGACACGAACGCCTGCAAGCTGTACGAGCTGTTCGCGGCCGCGAAGGTCGGATCCTCCTGGACCGCCGGGTCCGGCGCGATCCGGAACCTCAAGTCGAACGCGCTCCGGCCCGATGGCTGGACGAGTGCCGACGCCGCGGGCCTACCGATCTTTCCTGGCCTGGTCAGGTACTCGGAGGTGGCTGCTGGAGCGATCCGCCACGCCATCCGGTTCACGGCTCCCTCGACCTGCAACGGCTACGTCTATCCGGCACTCCACGAGGCGGGCAGTGGCTCGTGCGCCACGAAACCACCGATGGGCCTACGCGTCCGACTCAAGGCGTCGGTGGACATCTCCGGCTACGGGCCGCAGTCACAGGTCATCCTGCGGGCGCTCCAGGAGTACGGGATGCTCCTGGCTGACAACGGGTCCCCCTGGTACATCACCGGCGCGCCGGATGGTCATTGGAACGACGACGAACTGCACGGCCTCGGGGGCATCAAGGGCTCGGACTTCGAGGTCGTCGACACGACCGGCTTCGTGAACGGCTAGGCCGTGACGTAGGGCGCGAGCCCGGCGCGAGCCTGCGCCACGGCGGGAACCCGGCGCGAGCCTGCGCC
>JANMPD010000158.1:0-10734 GCA_031369685.1 Chloroflexota bacterium
CCGCGCTCCGCCTCGCGATCCACCGCGTGCCCCGCCAGCACGGGGTGCCCGAGGGGCGATGGCAGCGGGATCCGGCGGACCACCCGCGAGACGCAGGCCCTCGAGCGCCGTGCCTTCCGCCGGCAGGTCGATGGCCGCGCCGCAGCGCAGGCAGATCGCACCGTCCTCGCGGCGCGCGACTGGACCGTCGTCCGCGTCGTGGACCGCCCCGAGCGGCTCGTGGTTGGTCGTGTAATCGCAACGTGGGTAGGCGGAGCATCCCCAGAAGACGTTTCCGGACTTCCTCGCGCGACGCGCCGTCAGCCGACCATCTCCGTTCCTGGGGCAGACGACCTCGAACGGCAGCTGGTCCGGCGGCGGCGGGCCATCGCGCTGGATGAAGTCACACTCCGGATACCGGGAACAACCGACGAACGGACCGAACCGGCCACGCTTCGAGGCGAGGACGCCTTCACCGCACTTCGGGCACGGTTCGCCGGTTCCTGGAAGGGCAGGCTGCTCATCGCCCGGAAGGGGTCTGGATTCCTTGTGCTCCGGAAAGAGGGAACAGGCCAGAAACTTCCCGTTGCGGCCCAGCCGAATCACCATCGGGTGGCCCTCGGAACAGACCTCGTCCGTCGGTTCGACCGGTCGTTTCGTATTGACCTTTGCGAGCTCGATCGCGGCCCGGAGCGGGGGGAAGAAGGCGTCGAGCAGTGGAACCCATGCCCGCTCACCGCGTGCGACCTCATCAAGATCGGCTTCCATCTTTGCGGTGAACGAGAGATCGACGTAGTCGCCGAAGTGCTCGACAAGGTAGTCGGTGACGATTTCGCCGATTTCCTCCGGCCGCAACCGGCGTTCCTCGATCCGGACATACCCGCGATCGACGATGGTCGACAGCGTCGCCGCATACGTGGACGGTCGCCCGATGCCGTGCTCCTCGAGCGCCTTCACGAGCGACGCCTCGGTGAATCGCGGTGGGGGCTCGGTGAAGTGCTGCGTGGGCTCGACGCCGGTGACCGCAACCCTGCTGCCCTCGGCGAGGGCCGGGAGGCGCGTCTCGCGCTCTTCCTCGGTGTCGTCGTCACGGCCTTCGGTATAGACGCGGGCAAAGCCATCGAACAGGGTTCGGGTCGCGCTCGCCCGGAGTTGGTAGGGACCGTCGGCCAGTTCCGCCGTCGTGGTCTCCAGCGACTTGGCGGTCATCTGCGAAGCGAGGGCGCGTTGCCAGATCAATCGATACAGGCGCAGCTCGTCGGCCTTGAGCGTGCCCGCGAGTGAATCCGGATCCCGCGCGAAACTCGTCGGGCGGATGGACTCGTGGGCCTCCTGGGCACCCTTGGTCTTGGTCTTGTAGACCCGACCCTTCGGCATCGTGTACTCGGTCCCGTAGCGTGCCCCGATGACCTCGCGGGCCTCGCCCATCGCGATGCCGGCGATCGCCGTCGAATCGGTTCGCATGTACGTGATCAGCCCGACGTGGCCGTCCGGGGTATCGGCGCCCTCGTACAGGCGCTGGGCCACGGACATCGTCCGCTTGGGACTGAATCCGAGCTTGCGACTGGCCTCCTGCTGGAGCGTCGAGGTGGTGAACGGCGGGGAGGGACTGCGTTGCTGCTTCCTCGTCCCGATGCTTGCGACGGTCAGCGTGCGACCGCGCAGGCCGGCGACGTGGCGTTCGGCGGTGGCCTCATCTCCGATCTCGATCGGCGCGCCGTCGATGCGAACCAGTTCGGCCTCGAATGGCTCGCCCGTTGCGCTTTCCAGGGCCGCTCGAAGGGTCCAGTACTCGCGAGCCGTGAACGCGACGATCTCGCGCTCGCGCTCGACGACCAGGCGCACGGCCACGGATTGAACGCGACCGGCGGACAGCCCGCCTCGCACCTTCCGCGAAATGAGCGGGCTCAGGGTGTAGCCGACGAGCCGATCGACAATTCTTCGGGCCTGCTGCGCATCGACAAGGTCCGTGTCGATCTCACGAGGATTGGCGAACGCCGCCTCGATCGCCGGCTTGGTGATCTCCGAGAAGGTGACGCGACGCGTCTTGGACGCGGGCACCCCGGCCGCCTCGGCGACGTGCCAGGCAATCGCCTCACCTTCGCGGTCCAGGTCCGTGGCAAGCCACACCCAATCCGAGGTCCTGGCCGCCTTCTGGATGGCATCGACGTGCTTGCGGCGATCCTCGGCGACCACGTACTCGGGCACGAAGCCATGGTCGACGTCCACGCCGAACTTCCCCTTGCCGGGATTTTCGGGCAGGTCGCGGACATGGCCGTAGGACGCCAGGACGCGGTAATCGTCGCCAAGGTAGCGCTCGATCGTTCGCGCCTTGGCCGGAGATTCCACGATCACCAGGTGCTTCGGCATCGCCGGGAGTATAGCCACAGGTCGCCGTCCCGCCGTTATTCGGCGGCTGACGGGCTCGATCGCCGGCCTACGCCTCGCGCACTCGACGCAGGAAGTCCTCGTCGATTTCGAGGTCCGCGTCGATCGGATCCGGCGCGGTTGTCGCGGTTTCCGCCGGGGCCGATCCGGGACCTGGCGCCGCCTCGTCCTGGTTCACGACCTCGACGAATCGAATGTGGTGATAGGGAAAGATGAACCGCGAATCGGACCGCTCGATGAAGACCGGCTTGCGTCCATCGACCGAACGGAGGTTCGTGCAGACCAGACCCGAATCTCCGGCCTCGGGCAACGCGAACAGGTCAACCAGGACGGGTTGGTCGTTGAACAGATGGACGATCGCGTTCCGGATCATGGCCGCGGGTCAGAGGGGGTGGTAGAAATCGACAACGAGTCTCACGCGGCCGCCTGACACCCAGACTCCGATCCCGACCCGATCGTACTTGGCGTTCATGAGGTTCACGTAATGGCCCCCGCTGTAGGACGCCTCACTCTGGAAGAAGAGGTGGGAACCGAGGACAGCCGCATACGGGTCGCCGCTCCGACAGCCGAGATTCTCGGCCCAGACATAGCTCGCGAAGCCTGCGGCCTTCAAGCGATCGCCGGGGTTGCCGCCCGAGAAGTGCGTGCACAGGTTGTTGACGGCAAGCTTCTTGGCGTAGGGACGCGACACCTTGGTCGTGATCCCCGCGTCCTGCCACAGCGGAGCCACGCTGCGGCCACCGGGGCTGGAGCAGGATCCGGTCGACGTCACGATGCCGCCGGTTCGCGTGCAGTTCATGATCTCCAGGTAGAAGGCCTCGACTGCCGACCAGGTGCTGGACCCGATAACCCCGTCGCCGGACCCGCCTGGTGTCTTGGTCACGGATGTCGGCCGAGGGGCGGTTGTAAATGTCGCCGATGCCGCCGATGCCAGCGGCAATCCTGCCTTCGACGTGGCGCCGACGGCCACGGTCAGGGCGACCTTCTGGCTGTAGCCGAGACTCTTCGTCGGGTTGAACACGAGCACCGTATCGCGTTCCGCCCACGCGAACTTCCCGGCAACGGCCGTGGTCCCCTGGGTCACTCTCCACGCCGCCTCGGTCGACGCCCGGTCCATGGGTTCCGTGAATCGCACTGACAGGTTCTGGGTCCATCCCACACCGGTAGCGCCGGTCTTCGGCCGGAACCGAACGACCGCGGGTGCCGCAGCGGTCTGAATCGTGGCCGCTTCGGCCGTCACCGGGCCGTCATCGGCATCCCTGACGCCGGCACCCAGCGAAATCGTGAAAATGGTGCCTCCGGGCAGCGGGTCCGTCGGGATGAATTCGTAGGCAGGCCGAGCCGAAGTCGAGCCGTCCGCCACCCCGATGCGACCGACGATCACCGGATCGGTGACGAGGACAACCGAGGTGGCGTTTACGGGTCCGCTGAAGGCGATAAGGATGTGACTGGCCGCCAACGTCGTGCCCGCCATCATCGCCGTCGCCGAGAGCGTGGCCGTCACGGCCCTGCGGGTCACGAACGCCGAACGGATCTGATGGCCGAGCGGACGTCCGGTGGCATCAAGCGCCCCGGCCTCGACCGTCACGGTGTGGATCTTGCCCAGGGCCCAGGTGTCTCGTGGCGTGATCGTGAATCGCGTCGCGGTGGCGTCCCAGCCGAACGACACGGACGTCGCGGGCTCGATGCGTACGAGGCGCTCGACGCTCGCGGTGTTCATCGCCCCTGGGAAGCTGATCAGGACCGGGGCCGACGGCGCCTCCCCCGTTTCGACGATCGGGGTGAATTCGGCCGGGTCAACCGCGGATATCCGGGCCGGGAGCGTGCCGGTTGCTGGCGTCGGTCGCAGGGCCGTGGCGATAAGCACGCCGGTCAGGCCGAGGGCAACGAACGCCATGACGGCGTGGCGACGCCTCGCACGTCGGACCGCAGTTCCGGCATACACCAGAACCAGGATCGGGACGGCGAGGATGGTCGCGAGGACCTTCTGCAATACGGACAGTCTCCTGGCTCGATCGCTGGGACGGCGGCATCGTGCGGCTGTCGGCTGCACGGTCGCAGCCGGCGGCAGGATAGCACGATGCGTCCATCCTGCCAGCGACGAGGCCGAGAAGCCTGCTGCGCGCCTGGACGCCGCCGCGCTCGTGGGTATGCCGACCCGCGACCCTCCGTGCTCGCTCAACCGGGCGCGATCGACGGACCGTTGATCCCGAACGCGTAGCGGCCGTAGGTGCTCGTGACAACCCCTCGCCCTTCAAGGACCGTCAGACCCGCGAGGACCGCCCCGATGGGCAGCCGCGTGACGGCGGCCAGCTCATCGGTCGTGGTCGCGCCGGTGGCCAGGGCACGAACCAGCGATGCCTCCCGGGCAGGCAAGTCCATTGCGACGGCCTCGACCGAGGGCCCGAAGAGGTCGTGCCGGGGCGGCCGAAGGCCGGGTCGGGCCCGGTGTCCGTGATCAGGTTCCGCGCCCCGCTCCGGCGCACTCGCAAACGCGGCTGTGGCGGCAAGGCCCAGGTCTTCGAGCAGCTGCGGGACGCCGGCCACGATCCGTGCGACGCCGCCGTAATCGCGCAGCCAGGCAAGGCAGCCGGCTGACTCCGGAGCCTCGATCGACCCGGGCACCAGGAAGCACTCCCGGCCCTGCTCGAGGGCCCACGCGGCCGTCAGCAGCGCTCCGCTGCGCACGCCCGCCTCGACCACGATCACCGCATCGACCAGCCCGCTGATGATCCGGTTGCGACGCGGAAACGTGCCGCGTGTCGGCTTCGTATCCGGAGCATGCTCCGAGATGACCGCACCGCCGTGGTCGACGATCACGGCAGCGAGCCGGTCGTGGGCGACCGGTACCAGGCGCCCGTGTCCGCCGCCGATCACGGCAACGGTCGTCCCCCCGGCCTCGACGGCGGCGGCATGCGCGGCACCATCGATCCCGAGGGCGAGGCCGCTCACGACGAGCGCACCGGCCCGCGCGAGGGCCGCGCCAATCCGCGACGACGAGCGCCGGCCGAGGTCCGTGGGCCGTCTCGTCCCGACGACGGCAATCGCGTCGTCCGCCTCGAGGGCCGCATCCGCGCCGCGGACGAACAGGACCCGTGGCGGCATCTCGATGGTCCGGAGGCGGGCCGGGTACGCGGCATCTTCCATGGCGAGGACATGGACCCCGCCTGCACGCATGCCGGACAGGATGGTGTCCGCGGAGCGCGCCGCCTCGACGATCCGATCCAGTGTCGCCCTTGTCACGCGGACCCCGTCTGGCGCGGCATCCCGGTTCGCGGCTCCGAGTGACGCCGCGCCGTTTGGGCCGGCGGCGACCCGCAGGACATCGGCCGCGCTACCAATCGTGGCGAGCAGGGACTCCAGCGTTGCCGGGCCGACGCCGTCAACGGAAACGAGAACGGCGAGTGCATCACGATTGGCTGCCGCCACGCGGTCATCCCTCGCGACGCGGTCACCCGGGGCGGCCGGGGTCATGGGCGCGGCTCCGGTGAGCGCCGACGCCTCGGCTCCCGCGAGTCCCGATTCACCCGGCGAGCGCCAGGGGCGACCGGGTTGCGGGTGCCCGCCACCGTGCAGCCTCCTCGAGGTGGACCACCTGAACGCGGCTCGCGCCTTCCAGATCGGCGATCGTCCGCGCGACCCGCAGGAGCCGATCCGTGCCTCGGCCGGACATGCGCTCCCCGTCGGCGAGGGCGATCGCCCGGATTCGCTCGACCCGTCCGAGACCGCAGATCTCCCGCAGCGCGTGACCCGTCACGCGCGCATTCAGCAGGCCACTCGATCGATCCGTCTGGATCTTCCTTGCCGCGGCGATCCGCGCGGCCACGACCCTCGATGACTCCGGCTCGATCCCGTTGACGATCGAAGCCGCAGAAATTCCCGGCATCCATACCCAGATGTCGATCCGGTCACGGAGCGGGCCGGAGATCCGGTTCATGTAGCGATCCGGCGCTCCCCGGGGACACTCGCATTTACGAACCCCCGCGTTGCCGCAGCGACACGGATTCATCGCAGCCACGAGCTGGAACGAGGCCGGGAAGGTCACGCTGCGCGCAGCCCGTGCGATCGTGACCCGACCATCCTCGAGCGGTTGGCGCAGCGCCTCGAGCACATCGCGATCGAACTCGGGAAGCTCGTCGAGGAAGAGCGTTCCGTTGTCGGCCCGGGTCACCTCGCCGGGCGCAAGGCCGGGTCCACCCCCGACCATGGCCGCGTAGGAACTCGTGTGGTGCGGCGCCCGAAACGGGGGCGTCCTGACCAGCCCGACGATGGGTCCCTCGCCCGAGGCCGAGGCCACGATCGTCGCCGCGAGGGCGGCATCGTCGCCCAGTGCAGGCACGAGTCCGGGAATCGTCCGGGCGAGCAGGGTCTTGCCGCCACCGGGTGGGCCGATGAAGATGATCCCGTGCCCCCCGGATAACCCGATCTCGAGGGCTCGTCGTGCCTCGGCCTGGCCACGGACCTCCGAGATGTCGGGCGTCGCAGCCTCGCGACTTCGACCCCCGGTACCGATCGATCCGACGGCTGCCGCCCCGAGTGGGTCGGCCGCGATCGCTGCATCCGCCAGGGCCACCCGCGCCGGCGCCGTCGGCGATGCCCGTCGGCGCGCCCGCAACTGGCCGACCGCCTCATCGAGGGTTCGGCAACCGATGGATTCGATCGATCGGACGAGGTTCGCCTCCAGCAGGCTGTCGGCTGGAACGATGGCCCGATGGATGCCGTGACTCGCGAGCGAGGCCAGCATGGGCAGCAGGCCGGGCACGCGACGGACGTCACCGCCCAGGCCCAGTTCGCCGATGAGGGCGATCCTCCCGGGTGCCGGCCGGAACTGTTCCGACCCCATGAGCATCCCGACCGCAATCGCCAGGTCAACCGAAGCACCGGCCTTTGGCAGGTCGGCCGGCGACAGGTTCACGGTGATGCGACGCGCCGGAAACACGAATCCCGCGTTGCGTACGGCCCCGCGAACCCGCTCGCGCGATTCGCGGAGGGCCGCATCGGCCAATCCGACGATCGTGAAACCGGGGAGCCCGGACGCGACGTCGACCTCCACCCGAATAGGTCGACCTTCGAGACCCAGAAGGGTTGCCGAGACGAGGGTTGCAAGCACCAGGCCACCCTAGGGAGCCCGGCCTATGCGGCACTTACGCGCTTGTTATGCGCCCATCATCCCGGCCAGGAACGTGGGTGTGGCGCGGGTCGGCGCCTCCATCATCCCGGCTACCTGGCCTTCTTGGCGGGCGGGGCAAACGCGGCGTCGATCGCGGCCGCAAGTGCCGCCATCTCACGTCCCAGGGGTGAATCAGGCTTGGTGTGGCTGAATGGCGTCCCGGAATTCTGGGCGCTGATCGCGACGCGATATTCGTTCGCCACCTTGTGCTCGAACTTGCGTTTCAGCACCCCTTCGGCGGCCTGGACGCTGATCCCGGTGAAGGCGTTGGACCGATTGAGGAGCAGTTTGACCTTCGAGCCCTCATAGCCGATCCGGGCCAGCGCCTCGAGGGCAAGTCGGACGTTCTTGAGGCAGGACAGATCCGCGGTCATGACGATGAAGATCTGGTCGGCGTGGTCGAGGACCGACAGGGTCAGGTCCCCGAGCCGCTTCTCGACGTCGACCACGATGTAGTCGTACATGGTTCGAAGCACATCGAGCGTCTGGACCATCTGGTGCTCCTGGATCCGATCACCCTCCTCGGGCGTAGGCGGTGCCAGGAGCAGGTCGACGCCGGAGTCATGTTGGACCAGGACCGACTTCATGAGATCGGCATCGATGGTGGGGACCGCAGCCAGATCCGAAATGCTCTTGCGGTCGTTGCCCAGATCCAGGAACACGCGATGGTCCCCGAACTGGAGGACGCCATCGACGAGGGCGACCCGGCGCTGGTGTTCCGCGTGCAGCGCGATCGCGGTGTTGATGGCGATGGTCGTGGTGCCGACGCCACCCTTGGCGCCGTAGAACGCGAGCACCTTGCCCAGCGGCGGCTTGCCGAGGCCGGTCACGGTACCCGCGGCAAACCGTGCGAGCAGGCTCTTCATCCGGGCGAGCAACTCGGCCTGGTGGAATGGCTTCACCAGGTAGTCGTCCGCACCGGCGCGCAGCCCGCGGACCTTCTGCGTGACGTCCTTCTCGGCCGTCAGCATGATGATCGGGATGTGCGACCCGGTCCCCTCGGTCTCGCGGATCTTCGTGGCGACCTGGTAACCATCCAGCATGGGCAGGTTCACGTCCAACAGGATCAGCGCCGGCGACTCGGCGTCCCAGAGCCGCAGCCCTTCGACCCCATCGCTTGCGACGACGACCTCAAATCCTTCCTGCTTCAGGGTGACCCGAAGCAGCCGCTGCACGTTCTGGTCGTCATCGATGACGAGGATCTTGGTCATGGGCGCTCGAGTCCCCCATCAGGAAGCGATCAGGGCCGCCGTAACCTGCGGCGGACCCGACGGACCCGAGTATAGCGATCGGGCCAGCCTTGCCGACCCGACCGCGGCGACCGACCTACTTCGCGGCCGACTCCCCGGAGCCCATGCCCTTGGACAGGTACCCGGTGAACGGCTCGATCAGCCGGGTGAATTCCGCGGGGATGACGAACTTGGTCGCGGGGCTCGCGCCGAGCGCCTTGAGCGCTTCGAGGTACTGGAGTGCCATCGTCTTCTGGTCGATGCCACTGGCCGCCTGGAAGATCCGCGTCAGCGCCTCGCTGAAGCCTTCGGCACGAAGGATCGCCGCCTGGCGATCGCCCTCGGCCTTGAGGATCTCGGATTGCTTCTGGCCCTCGGCAACGTTGATCGCGGCTTGCCGGTTGCCCTCGGACTCGGTGATCACGGCTCGCCGTGTCCGCTCGGCGGACAGCTGCCGGTTCATGGCGTCCTGGACGTCCCGGGGCGGGGTGATCTCGCGGATCTCGACGGTCGTGACCTTGCCGCCCCAACGCTCGGTGACCTCGTCGAGCTTGACCCGCAGGACCTCGTTGATCTGCTCGCGCTTGGACAGGACCTCGTCAAGGAGGATGTCGCCGATGACGGCTCGGAGGGTCGTCGTAGCCACCCCCTGCAGCGCGCCCGCGAAGTTCGTGACGTTGACGACGCTCTTCAGGGGGTCGCTGATCCGCCAGTAGATGAGGAAGTCCACGTTGATCGGCGCGTTGTCCTTGGTGATCGTGGTCTGGCTCGGTACCTCGATGAATTGTTCGCGGATGTCAACGACCTTGCCCGACCAGATGAACGGGACCAGGAAGCGGAGGCCCGGCCCCCGGAGCCACTCGGCCTTGGCCTCGCCCAGCCGATACACGACCATCATGTAGCCCTGTCGGACCACCCGGACCGATAGAACGAGGAGCGTGAGCACGACGACAATGAGGAAGGCCGCGACCGCAAGTGCCAGGGTTAGTTCCACGATGACCTCCGATGCAAGGCGATCAGGCTCAACGAGCCTCGATCAGGTGCCCACTGATGATGACGGGTCCGGCTCAACGACGAGCGTCAGGCCGTCGACCGATACGACGCGGACAGCCGCGCCGCGTTCCAGTGCCGCGCCGTCGGTCGTCCGGGCGGACCACTCTTCGCCGGCCAGGTAGACCGTGCCGAGCGGGGCCAGGCCGACACGAACGACCCCGCTGGCGCCGGCCGCGATGGGTGTCCCGATGATCCCCAGCGCCGCCGGGGTTCGGCGCGTCCGGAATGCCGCAATCGCGATCAATCCTCCGAGGCTTGCTGCCGACAGCGTCATGACCGCGAGCAGAGGGAACGCCACCGCGACGAACGGACCGGCGAAGTCCCCCGGCGCGGTATAGAGGGCCGACGCACCCAGCAGGAGGCAGGCAACGCCGCCAAGCGTCAGGAGGCCGTGGCTCACGACGGTCGATTCGAGGACGAACAGGACGATCGCGAGTCCGATCAGCAACAGTCCAGCCACGTTGAGCGGCAGGCTCCCGAAGCCGATGAAGGCCAGGAGGATCGCCAGGCTGCCGAGGATACCGGTCACGAAATTAGGGTTCTGGAGCTCGAAGAACAGCCCGTAGAACCCAACCGTGAACAGCAGGAAGGCGATGTTCGGGTCTGACAGCAGGTGCAGGAAGCTCTGAAACGGGTTCATCCCGAGCTCGGTCGGGGTCACATCGGTCAGATCCAGCGTTCGCTCCACGCCGTCGATCACGACGGTCCGCCCGGATGCCTGGTGCAGGACGTCCTCGATCGAATCGGCGATGCCATCCACCGCACCGACAGCCACCGCAACCGACGCCGGCGAGGACCTCGCCTCCGCGACGGTCGCAACCGCCCAATCGACCGGACGGCCTCGCGCCTCGGCGATGGCCGTGATGTTGGCGATCGCGTCGTTGCGAACCTTCTCGCCGAGGGTTCCGGGAATGT
>JANMPD010000161.1:0-2255 GCA_031369685.1 Chloroflexota bacterium
GCAAGACGCGGCTGGCGATTCGAGTCGGACAGGACCTCTTGCCCGAGTGCGCGGACGGGGTGTGGTTCGTGGACTTGGCCCCCCTCTCCGATCCCGAGCTCGTCCCCCAAGCCATGGCCGCAGTCCTCTCGGTCCGGGAGCAGCCAGGCAAGTCGCTGAACGATACCTTGGCGGACTTTCTGGTCGGAAAATCGCTTCTTCTCGTTCTCGACAATTGCGAGCATCTCGTGCGCGCTTGCGCAGGATTGGTCAAACACCTTCTCTACGAGTGTCCGGGGATCCATGTATTGGTGACGAGCCGAGAGGCGTTGCGCGTGCCGGGCGAAGCGGTGTGGCGCACGCCGAGCCTCAGCGTCCCACCCGAAAATGCCGCGGGCCGCTCGATTCGGATTGCGGAATACGAGTCCGTCCAACTGTTCCTCGCGCGAGCCGAGGCGGCCCATACCCCGTTCGCGTTGGAAAAGCAGACTGCGATCGTCGGTCAGATTTGCCAGAGGCTGGACGGCATTCCGCTGGCCATCGAGCTCGCGGCCGCGCGTGCGGGAGCGCTCGCGCCCCAGGACATTCTCGCTCGACTCGAAGACCGGTTCCGACTCCTCTCGTGGGACGGTGCAGTCGGGCGCCAGAGGACTCTCGCCGCAACGATCGATTGGAGCTACGACCTTCTCTCCGAGGATGAGCGGATTCTCTTCCGACGGCTGGGTGTGTTCGCGGGAACCTTCGACCTGGATGCGGCCGAGTCCGTTTGTTCCAGCTCGGGTCTGGAGAGGCACGACGTGCTCGATCTGGTAGTGCGCCTTGTCGAGAAGTCGCTCCTGATGGCCGAGGAGAACATCGGCGGAAGCGGTCGCTACCGCTTCCCCGAAACTTTAAGGGCTTACGCCAGAGAGAAGCTGGCGTCGGCAGGTGAAGAGGAATCAGCCTGGAGCCGCCATCGGGACCACTTCCTGTCCCTCGTGGAGTCCGCTGAGCCGCAGCTCCAGGGACCGGATCAGGCCCGGTGGTTCCGACGTCTCGACGCCGATCACGAGGACATCCGCATCGCCCTCCGCCACGCCCTCGAAAGCAAGGACCGAGCGGTCGCCTGCCGGTTCTGCGCATCGATCTGGCGCTTCTGGTGGGTGTACGGAATGTGGAGCGAAGGCCGCGATCGGATGCGTGCCGCACTGGCCCTCTGCGACGAGAATTCGTCGGAGGTACAGCGAGTCAAGATCCTGCATGGCGCGGCCGTATTGGCCCGGGGTCAGGGGGATTACGACGAGGCTGAGCGTCTCCTCGCGCGGGGTCTCGCCCTGGCTCGCGGCCAGTCAGATCAGCGGGGCACTGCCACGATGCTGCACGAGCTTGCAAACATCGCCAACGAGCGCGGGGATCTTCCAAAGGCACGCTCGCTTTACGAGGAGAGCCTGGGGTTGTGGCGGAAGCTCGGGGACAAGCGCGGCATTTCCTCGGTAGTGCACAACCTTGGCGTGGTGGCGCAGTCCCAGCGCGACTACAAGGCGGCGCAGCGGCTCTACGAGGAAGCGCTCGTGATCCACCGCGAGCTGAGAAATCCGGCGTGGGAAGCCGCCGGGCTCAACGGATTAGGCAGCGTCGCGCTCGCACGATCTGATTTGGCAGTGGCCCGCTCCTGTCACGAGCAGGCGGTCACCATTCAGAAGGAGCTGGGCGACCTTCGAGGGATGGGCTTTTCGCTTCGCGAGCTCGGGATCGTTTCTGAACGCACCGGAGAGCTGACCCGGGCTCGCGGCTTGCTCGCCGATAGCCTGCGAATTCTTCGCGATCTCAGTGATCGGGAGGGCATCGCCGAATCCCTGGAAAGCCTCGTCGGGTTGGCCGTGGCACAGGCTCAACCAGATCGGGCCTTGCGCCTTGCCGGCGCCGCATGGGCGCTGCGCGAATTGATCGGATCTCCCCTGATGCCGGTAGACCGCGAGCGTCTGGATGCCTGCCTTCGCCAGGCGAAGCAGGCCCTCGGCAAGGACGCCGCCGCCAGAGCCTATGCGGAAGGACGGGCATTTCCATTCGAGCGGGCGGTGCAGTACGGGCTGGAAGAGGAATCGGGACCGGTGATGTCGCACATGAGCTGATCGCAATGTGGCGCGCGAGCGAGGCTCGATGTCCGATTTGGTAAGGAGGATCTCATGAGGTTCGCCTCGCTGCTCATCCCACTGTGCGCGTTGTTTTGCATGCTGCTGGGCGCGTCAGCTTCAGCCCAGTACATGTTCATGGATACGAACGGTGACTCGGTCCAT
>JANMPD010000166.1:0-7955 GCA_031369685.1 Chloroflexota bacterium
CGGGCTTGAGGAAATCACGGACGGGACCCTGAAGATCGGCGAGCGCGTCGTCAACGACGTCCCGGCCAAGGATCGCGACATCGCGATGGTCTTCCAGAGCTACGCCCTGTACCCGCATATGAGCGTGTACGACAACATGGCCTTCGGGCTCAAGCTGCGCAAGGTTCCCAAGACCGAGATCGAGAAGCGCGTAGCAGACGCGGCGGCGATCCTGAGCCTCGAGCCATACCTCAAGCGCAAGCCCAAGGAACTGTCCGGCGGCCAACGTCAACGCGTCGCGCTTGGCCGAGCCATCGTCCGGGAGCCCGCGGTCTTCCTGATGGACGAGCCACTCTCCAACCTCGATGCCAAGCTGCGCGTCCAGACGCGCGCGGAGATCGCGCGACTGCATCAGCGCATGGGCACGACCTTCGTGTACGTCACCCACGACCAGGTCGAGGCAATGACGATGGGCACCCGGATCGCGGTCATGGCCGACGGCCTGCTCAAGCAGGTCGGCACCCCCAAGGAGCTGTACGACAGCCCGAAGAACCGGTTCGTGGCAGGGTTCATCGGCAGCCCGTCGATGAACTTCGCCTCGGTCGAGCTTGCCGACGGCCAGCTCAAGGGCGGCGGCCTCGATATCGCGCTCCCGGCGCGGCTCCAAAAGGCGGTTGAGGCTTCCGGACATCGGACGTTCGACGCCGGCTTCCGGCCCGAGCACCTCGAGATCGGTGGGTCGGGCGAGGGACTCACCATCCACGCCAAGGCCGACGTCGTCGAGTACCTGGGCAATGACGAGCTCCTGCACGTCACGGTACCGGGGCACGAAGGCGATGTGATCGCCCTCGTTCCGGCGATCCACAACGTCCATCCGGGCGACTCGGTGGACCTGCATCTCCCGGCTGCTCGGCTGCATCTCTTCGAGACGGAGTCCGGCGGCGCCATCACCACCGACGCCGCCTGATCCGTTGATCCGTTCGTGACGCGCGAGCACGGCGCCGGCGGCGATCCGCATCCCGCCGACGACCGGCTCCGCGAGACGGTGACCGCGTCGCGGACGGTTCACCGAGGCCACTACCTCGAGGTCCGGGTGGACGACATCGCCACGCCCGGTGGCGGTACGAGCACGCGCGACATCGTTGCCCATCCGGGCGCGGTGGCGATCGTGGCAATCGACCCCGACGATGCGGTTCTCATGGTCCGGCAATTCCGGCTGGCGGCCGGGCGAAGCCTGCTGGAGATCCCGGCCGGAACCCTGGATCGAGTCGACGGTGGCGGCGTGGAGGATCCGGATCTTGCCGCGCCGCGTGAGCTCGAAGAGGAAACCGGCTTCCGGGCAGGCTCCTGGGAGCACCTCGGCGCGTTCTGGACCGCGCCCGGATTTGCCACGGAGCTGATGCACCTGTACCTGGCGCGCGACCTCGTGCCCGCGCACGAGAACCGACTCGGCCCGGACGAGGACGAGCGCCTCGAACTCGAGCGCGTCCCGTGGCGCGAGGCCGTGGCGATGGCCGAGCGCGGCGAGATCGTCGATGCCAAGACCCTCGTGGGCCTCCTCCGCCTGGGCCGGATCATGGAGCGAGCGGATGTGCCGGCGCCCGCTGAGACGGCGTCCTAGCGCCCGGCCCGGACACGTTGTTGACAGATGCCGTGCCCGGTGACCGGCGGCCGGTGCGGATTGGGCGTCAGCCACCGTGATCGATCTGGTTGATCAGTAGCGCTTTGGTCGAGCGTGGTGGTACCCTCTATCCGTCGATTTGGCTGTTCAGCCGAACGTGGACGACCCCGGTTTGATGAATCAGGTCGATCAGTCCCGGGGCGGGTCCGTGTCAACAATGTCCCTGGGAACTACACCTAGCGCCCCGCCCACTCCCCGAGGTCGAGACGCTTCAGGCGCGGGCTGTCGGTTCGTCCCGGAATGCGGCCCCGCTTGGCAATCGGCCGGCCATCGATTTCCTTGAGGTCGCCGGTGAAGTCGATCGGCGTCGCGCCGCTGATGTACGACCCCACGGCAAACGAATCGACCTTCGCCTCGGCGTCCTTGAAGTAGCGGATCCGGTCGGGCGTGAGGCCGCCCGAGACGACGATCTGGACCTTGCCGTGACCGGCCTGATCCAGGCGGGCGCGGACCTCCTTGACCAGGTCGGCCGTGACCCGGCCGCGCTCCGAGGGCGTGTCCAGCCGGATCCCATACAGCCGGTCGCCGAGGGCATCGGCAACGCGGAGGGCTTCCTCGGCCTCGTCCCGGAACGTGTCGACGAGGACGATTCGAGGCACGTCCGCGCTCATCTCGCGGTCGAAGGCAAGCGCCGCCTCAACGGTGTCCCCGATGATCAGGACGAGCGAGTGAGGCATGGTGCCGGTCGGGTTCAGGCCTGCGAGGCGCGCGCCGGCGGGGGTCGAGGCGCCGACGCATCCGCCGACGATCGCGGCATAGTCGAGGACATCGACGATGTCCGGGTGAACGTGGCGAGCGCCGAACGAGATCACGGGTTCCGGCGCCGCTGCCTGGACCACCTCGCGGGCCGCCGTGGCCCAGCCCGTTGACTGCGCCAGCATCCCGAGCATCGCGGTCTCGTACAGGCCGAACGCCCGGTAACGCCCGGTGATCCGGAGCACGACCTCCTTGGGCGCGATGAAATCGCCGTCGTCGAGGCTTTCGACGATCGTCTCGTCCGGGTTCGCATCGGCGAGGACGGTGGCCAGGAGCGTTTTTGCTTCGTCGATTCCGCAGAGCACCGCGTCCTGACGGGCGAAGACCTCCATCACGACGAGCGGATCGAGGCCCTCTCGTTCGAGGATTCGCTCGGCTCGTGCGAAGTACACGTCGGCCGAATCGCCGGACAAGATCTCCCACGAGGGGCGCGAGCGGTGGCCGGCCATCAAGCCGGGCTGCCCATCAGCCGGAGCCGTAGCAGGATCGCGAGCCGCACGGGCGGACTGCCTCCCTGAATGTCCGCTCGTCCGTCGACCATCGAAAACGGCCGCGGGCGGATCGGCGGCGAGTGTACCGCAGGCCCTCGGGCCGTCCCGACCCTCGTGGACGATCGGGTTCCGGACGCGAACCCGTTCGGGTGCGCGACCCGGATTGGACCAGGAGCTCATTGGTCCTGCCGATGGGCGTGGCGAACGATCCGCCGCACTGGAGCCCGACGGCGATGCACCAGCAGCCAGAGCAGGACGACAACGGCAAAGGCCAGCGTCGCGCCGCTGATGATCCGTCGGCCACCGATGTCGTCCGCGCCGGCCCAGATCGCTCGTGCGGCCCGAGCGTGACTGACGGTCGCGTCAAGATCGCCGGCGGCAAAGGCCTCGCGGGCAGCCACGATCTCGGCCTGCGGGTCCGTGCCCAGCACTCCGATCGCAGTCATGGCGCCCGGATCCGTCGGTTCGCCGGCGAGGGCCTCGTTGAACACATCGATGACCGCCTGTTCGGTGACGGCTTCCGCGGCCGCAGCGGCGACGCCGGACGTTCCCTCGAACACGTGACGGAGCGCGGCGGGCGGCTGCAACCCGGCCGCAGCGGCCGCACGGGTAATGCTCTCGCGCTGGTCGATGACGCTCATCAGGTCCTGGAGTTCGGTCGTTGCCGCGTCGAACTGCCACGCCCGCATCGCATCCCGGACGAGTCGAGGGGGGACCCATGGAGCGGCCGCCTTGACGGTGGCCGCGTACAGGACGCGGGCGTCGGCGCGGGCGTCGAGCAGGGCGGCATCGGACGGACGCACGACCCACGCGCGCCACAGTCCGTCGAAGGAACGGTCGGAGTGTTCCTCGATCAGGTCGAGCAGGGTGCGCCAATCAACCGGCCCGGCGCCTCGCTCCGGTGAGTCCACCGGGCCGTCCACCAGCGGATCCATCGGCTGATAAGCGACCGTGCCGGTGGCGGCGTCCGCCCAGGCGGCCCGAAGCGCCGTGGTGCCCGCCCTGGCCGCGATGTTTCGCGCCAGCTGGAGTGAAGCCGCGTAGCCGAAGTCGTCGTTCGGGCCACCAACGACCCAGCCGTTCAGCGGGACCGCGTGGCCGAGTGCCTCGACGGTCATGGCCGGCGAGCGGATCTGGACTCCAAGCGCGGAGCCGGCTTCGGCGGTGGCCAGGCCGGCAAATCCCTCGGCGATCCAGCGATCCCCCACCAGCGTGGCGTTGAACCAGGCATGGGCGGCGCCGTGGAGAACGACGGTCGGATCCGCGGTGTACGGGATGTCCAGGCGTCCGGCCGCAGCATCGAACCCCCCGGCGCCTTCCGATCCCGTACCCGCCTCTCCGGCCGTCGCTGAAATCGTCTCGCGAACCTCGAGCGTCGGCCCGATCAACCAGTCCACGCCGACGGCGGCGCCGAGCGCCGGGAGTCCGCGCGTGAGCATGTCCGAGATCTGGGCCCGCCAATCCGGATCGTCGGGCCAGGCCCGAATGTTGAGCACCACCGTCCGCGACCCAACCGTCACGGATCGATGGCCATCGACGAGCAGTCCGGGTCGATCCGCCGCGAGATCGGCGACGAACGTGCCCGGCGTCGACAACGGCCCGCTGGCATAGACGAGGTGGCCGTCGCTCTCGGTCACCGGGCCGGACAGTGGGCCGCGCCCGATCGACACGCCATACCCGGCCGGAAAGCGAACCCGGACCGTCGAGCCGGCCACGCCGTCCGTGCCGATGCCCCAGGCGGAGAACAGGACCAGCGAGGGGGAGATCCGCAGCACCCGGTCCGGCGCCCCGCCCGGATCGGCAATGTCGAAGGTCAGGGTGAGGCTGATCGACTTCCCGGCGGCGAGTTGCGATCCGAACCGTACGAGCAGGACAGCAGCGTCGGCCTTGCGTGAGGAAACCGTGACCGAGGGCTTCCCGCTCGCGGCCGAGATGCGCAGTCTGGTGGCCGATGCCGGAACGGCAAGATACGCACGATCCGAATAGAAACGGCGGGTGACCGTGTCCTTGAGCGTACTGGTGGCCGTGATCTTCACCGTCACCGCCACCCGATGCTCGTCCGGCAGAGCGTCATAGGTCGTGGCCGCGACCAGGGTGACCGGCGGACTCGCCGCGACGGCGTTTCGCGCTCCGAACCCGACCGCCACCAAGGCAAGGATCGCGGCGATGACGATCGGAACCGGGCGACCCCGTTTGGGCCCGATCACGCCTCGAACAGCTCCGGGAGTCGCCCGGCATGGCGGCCCAGGAGGACCTCGGACCGGGGTTCGCGATCCGAATAGCCCGCCGGCACGTGGCCGCCGACCCAGACCCACGGGCGCGTCTCATCGAACAGCCGGTCCGCGATGCCGACCACCCTGACCAGGGCAAGCCCCAGCTCATCGGCATCGAGCCAGCGCGTCGGGATCTCCACCGACAGGATCGGGCGGCCGTCCTCGGCGAGTGAGAACTTCGCGAGTGGGAACTCGTCATTCCAGCCGAGCAGCGCCCGGTACGCCTTCCGAAGGCTATCGCCGAGCGGGGGTGCGAGGTGGAGCCAGACGATCAGCCCGGTTCCCGGATCCAGGATCAGGGTGACCCGCAGATCGAGACGGCGACGCCCATCGAGCACGACATCCCAGACCGAAATACCGTCGCGATCGGCGGTCGTCGTCGGGACGATGTCGAGGTCGTGGAGCCAGGTCGCGACGTCGTCCGACGTGGCGGCCGCAGGTACGGGCACGCCCGCAGTCTAGCCCGCCGCGATCGTCTCTTCCTTTGGAGCGCGGCTGCGGGACTTGGCTCGGCTCGGTGGACCGGCGTCGACCGAGCCTCCGGTCGGCACGACCTTTTTGGTGAAGTCCGATGCCCGCACGTTGCCACCGATCCGGACGTTGCGTCCAATCCGCGCGCCGCGCGGGATGACGCTCTGCTTGCCGACCACGGTGATGCCCGTGTTGAGCCGCGTGGGTTCCGCCTTGTTGGGCGGTCCGTCAGGACCCTCGCCGATGATCGCGCCGGGCCCGACGGTGACCTCCTTGTCCAGGATCGCCCGGTCGATCACGGCGCGGGACCCGATGACGCAGTCGAACATGACGATCGAATCGCGAACCACGGCCCCGACGCCGACGCGCACGCCGGGCGACAGCACGCTGTTCACGACGGTGCCATCGATCACGCAGCCGTGGCTGATGAGGCTGCGATGGACCTGCGCCGTCGGCCCGAGCTTGGCCGGTGCCCGCTCCTCGGACTTCGTGTGAATGACCCAGTCCTTGTCGTACAGGTCGAGCTCGGGATCGTCCACCAGGAGGGCCATGTTCGCCTCCCAGTAGGACTGGATCGTTCCGACGTCCTGCCAGTAACCGGCGAAGCGGTAGCCGTAGACGCGGGCGCCGGCGTCGAGCATCGCCGGGATCATGTGCGTCCCGAAGTCGGTCAGGTCCTCGTCCAGCCACTTCAGGAGTGTCTTCCGGGAGAAGACGTAGACCCCCATCGAGGCGAGATCGCTCTTGGGTTGCTTCGGCTTCTCCTGCCACTCGGTGATCCGATCGGTCTCGTCCATCGCGAGGATCCCCATCCGGGTCGCCTCGGCGAGCGGCACGCGACGAACGGCGATCGTCACGTCGGCGCGCTTGCGCCGATGGGCCGCGATGAACGGCGTGTAATCCATCTTGTAGATGTGGTCGCCGGCGAGGATCAGGACGATGTCCGCATCGGAATGTTCGAGCAGGCTCCGGTTCCGAAGGACCGCATCGGCCGTGCCGCGATACCACTCCGCCACGCGGCCACGGGCGATGTACGGCTGGAGGAGCTTGACGCCGCCACGCGTGCGGTCGAGGTCCCACGGTCGGCCCAGCCCGATATGGTCGTTGAGCGATCGCGGGTTGTACTGGGTCAGGACCACGACGTCGTTGATGTCCGAGTTGACGCAGTTCGAGAGCGTGAAGTCGATGATCCGGTACTTGCCGCCGAACGGGACCGCGGGCTTTGCGCGGACCGAGGACAGGATCGACAGGCGCTCGCCTTCGCCGCCGGCCAGGACCATCGCAAGTGTTCGCTTCACGAGCATCTCCTCAGCTGATCTCGGCCTCGAGGCGACTTGGCCGATCGTAGCACCGGGTGGAGGCGGACGATCGTGTCTGGATCGGGGCTCGGCCGGAACCGGCGCCCTACAGGAAGAGGCGCGGGTTCACGAAGTTGCCGCGGAATTCCACCATCCAGTGGAGGTGCGGGCCGGTGGTCCGCCCGGTCATGCCCTCATAGGCAATGATCTGCCCGGCGATGACCGTATCGCCTGCCCTGACCTGCGGCGGATGAGCCTTGTTGTCCACGTGGGCGTACCACGTGATCAACTCGGATGAATGGGCGATCACCACGATCCAGGCCTTCGGGACCGGGTCGTAGGGGTTGGGTCCCGCGAACACGACGACCCCCGGGCCGGCCGCCCGGATCGGCGTATACATTGGGGCCGCAATGTCAATGCCCTTGTGAAAATGGGCGCAGTTCCCGACCCGCGGCTCCCACCCAAATCCGGTGCAGCCGAATTCCTGGGTGATGGTCCCGGTCATCGGCCAGTCGAGCGTGCCGTTGTAGATGGACGGAATGGACCCGCCCTTCGCCCGCTCGGCCACGATCTGGTCGATCTGCTTCTGGAGGGCGGCCTCCGCCTTCTCACTCGCGATGATCGCGGCTGCCAATTTCACCTTGTCTCTGGACAGCTGGGCATAGGCCGTCTGCTGGACCGCCAGCAGACGCTTCGTCTCTTTCGCCAATACCGCGAGGCGCTTCTGTGAATCGGCCAGCGACGCGAGCTGCGACTTGAGCTCCGCGTGCTGAGCGTCCGCAGCCGCACGGAGCGTATCGGTCTGCACCCTGGTTGCCTCGACGGTCTGGTGGAGGACTGCGAGCACCTTCTGGTCGGCGACGATCTGCTCGGCGAGCTCTCGATCCTGCTGGGCGAAGTCGAGCTGGTAGGAGACCTCCGCCAGGATGTCCGTGAAGGTTTCGCCGGACAGGAACGTCTCGAGGAGCGACGTCCGATCGGTGTCGTAGGCCTGACGAATCCGATC
>JANMPD010000190.1:0-3086 GCA_031369685.1 Chloroflexota bacterium
CCGCCGACTTCGAGATCGACCAGACGATCGCATCGTCGATGCCGAGCGCGGCGAGCTCATCGAACAAGTCCGCGAGGCCCTGCGCGTCGGCATCGAGCCCCGAAGGATCGGCAGCTAGATCGCCAGGATCGTGCAGGCGCAACCCGATCGTCCGGCGCATCGAAGCCGGATCTCGACCCACGTCCTCGCAGGCCCGGCGGAGATCGTCGAGCCGGCTGGTCAGGCGATCCTCGACTCGGCCGAACCAGGCGGTGTTCCAGGCGTCGGCCCAGCGCGCGGTCAGACGCAGCATGCGCTCGCCTTTCGCGGCAACGAGGATCGGCACCCGGCGCTCAGGAGGCGGGACGAGCTCGGCGTCGTGGACCTGCCGCCACCGGCCTTCCATCGTCAATCGCTCACGGTTCAGGAGGCGCGTCGTGATCTCGAGATCCTCGGAGAATCGCCCGACCTTGTGGTCGTCGGGATAGCCGAACGCGGCATACTCCGGGTCGTGCCAGCCGGACCCCAGGCCGAGGATGACCCGCCCTCCGGACAGGTCGTCGAGCGTGGCGGCCATCTTGGCCATGAGGGCTGGGTTGCGAAACGACGAACACATCACCAGGGCACCCAGCTCGACGCGGGGAACGACGGCACCGACCGCGCTCAGCGTGGTCCAGGCCTCGCGCACGCCTTCCTGCGGGACGTCCGGGAACCGGAACAGCAGATGGTCGAAGACCCAGACCGAATCGAGCCCGCCGGCCTCGGCCCGCATCGCGAACGAGAGGGTCTCGGAAAATGTCGGCGTGTGGCTGTCGGCGGTGTCGCCTTCAGCGAGCGGGAGCGTTACGCCGATTCGCATCGACGGAGTCTAGCCGGGCACCGTCGAACGGCGGCCGCCCGATCGCGGGGCTAGAATGAGCCCATGGCCCACACCGTGACCCTGATCCCCGGCGACGGCATCGGACCGGAGCTGGCGGAGGCGACTCGACGCGTGCTCGACGCGTCCGGCGTAGCCTTCGAATGGGAGGTCGTCGAAGCCGGCGAGGCGAGTATTGCCGAGTACGGAACGCCCCTTCCGGAGCATGTCCTGGAGTCGATCCGCCGCAATCGGATTGCCCTGAAGGGCCCCATCACAACCCCGGTCGGCGGCGGGTTCCGGAGCGTCAACGTGACACTTCGCCAGGCCCTGGGCTTGTATGCGAACGTCCGCCCGGCCCGCTCGATCAAGGGCCTCGACACGCGCTACGAGGATGTCGACCTCGTCATCGTTCGCGAGAACACCGAAGACCTGTACGCCGGGATCGAGCACATGGTCGGCCCGGATGCCGCCGAGAGCATCAAGATCATCACGCGCTCTGCGTCCGAGCGAATCGCGCGGTATGCCTTCGAGTACGCGGTCGCGAACCACCGCCACAAGGTCACGGCTGTGCACAAAGCCAACATCATGAAGCTGTCCGATGGCCTGTTCCTCGAATCCTGCCGGCGCGTCTCGGTCGACTACGAAGGTCAGATCGAGTTCGAGGATCGGATCGTCGACAACATGTGCATGCAGCTCGTGCAGAAGCCGGACCTGTACGACGTCCTGGTACTCCCGAACCTGTATGGCGACATCGTCTCGGATCTGTGTGCGGGCCTGGTCGGGGGATTGGGCGTGGCTCCCGGCGCCAACATCGGCGAGGACGGGGCGGTCTTCGAACCGGTGCACGGATCGGCTCCGAAATACGCCGGCCAGAACCGGGCCAACCCGACCGCGATGATCCTGTCCGGCGTGCTGATGCTCCGTCACCTCGGTCATCCCGACGTGGCCGACCGGGTGGAGATCGCGGTGCGCGATGTGATCGCCGAGGGCACCGTGGTGACGCACGACCTGGGTGGCACGGCCGGAACAAGCGAGTTCGCCGAGGCGATTGTCCAGCGACTGGAATCGACATCGGCCAGTGCGGCTCCCGCTCGGTGAGCGGGGGAGGGGTTCGGTCCTGATGCTGTTCCGGTATCGCGGCCGCGAAGGCATGCTCGCGTGGGCGTTTCACCGCATCTCCGGCGTCGCGATCTGGGCGTTCGTCGTCCTGCACGTCATCGATATCTATCTCGTCGGCGGGAATCCGGGCGCCTACAACGAGCTCCTCAAGATCTACGCCAGCCCGATCGGCCGCGTTCTCGAGGCGTCACTCGGCGCCGCGCTCCTGTACCACGCGCTCAACGGCCTTCGGATCATCCTGATGGACTTCTGGCCGGCGCTGACCCGCTGGCACCGGCAGCTCTGGTACATCTCGTGGGGGATCTTCATCGTCGTCGGCGTGCCGGTCGCCTGGATCATCCTCAAGCCGATCTGGGAGGGCACGCACTGATGAGCGGGCCTGCGGAGCCTGCGACGGCCGCATCCACGCCCGCCGATCCAACGCCCACCGGGAGCCGCCGCTACTCGCGTGTCGGGCGTCCGCGCCCGACCGGGCGCGGCACGGAACTCGCGATCTGGTTCCTCATGCGGCTCACCGGCCTGGGACTCTTCGTGCTGGCCCTGACCCACTTCCTGATCCTCCATGTCCTGTACGACCCGGCCGAACAGGACGCGACATGGATCGCCCAGGTTCGCTGGAGCAGCCTGTTCTGGCGCGTGTTCGACTGGTTGCTCCTGATGCTCGTGCTGTTCCACGCGTTCATGGGTGTCCGGACGGTGATCGTCGACTACGCCACCGGGCGGACCCGCCGGATCCTGGTCCTCGCCCTGTACCTGCTCGCGCTCGTCCTGTTCGTCCTCGGTACGACGGTCGTCACCACGCTGCGCGTCGTCCCGAAGGGCTGACGGTGCCGATGCAGCACGAAGCCCTCATCGTCGGAGCCGGCGGCGCCGGACTCTGGGCGGCTCTCGAACTGGCGCGGGCGGGCGTCGATGCCGCCGTCGTGACCAAGCTCTATCCCACCCGATCCCACACGGGCGCCGCCCAGGGCGGTGTCTGCGCCGCGCTCGGCAACCAGGAGGAGGACCACTGGGAATGGCACATGTTCGACACGATCAAGGGCGGCGATTATCTCGTTGACCAGGACGCGGCGGAGATCCTGGCCCGGGAGGCGATCGAGACGGTGATCGAACTCGAGCACATGGGCCT
>JANMPD010000207.1:0-3382 GCA_031369685.1 Chloroflexota bacterium
TGGTGGGTCTGGACTGGGTCCATGACGTCGGTCATCGCGGGTACCTCCGAAGGATGCTCGGGTCGCTGCCCTGATCGGGCGCGGGCGGTGGATCGAGGGATGTCCGCCCATTGTGCGCCGCGGGAGATAGTCCGTTCCAGCCCGCGGATCGCCCGGGGCAGGCGAGAAGGATTTCCCGGGTCAGGCGAGCAGCAGCAAGCCCGGGTCAGGCGAGAAGCAACAGCACGATGATCACGGCGCCACCGATTCCGACGGCGAGGTCGGTCCAGCGCCACATGAGGGGGCGGAACGCCGTGCGTGGCGTTGTGCCGAACGCGCGGGCGTCCATTGCCAGGGCCAATTGGTCGGCGTGGCGGATCGCGCGGACGAGGAGGCCGATCAGCAACTTCGGATGCCAGTCACAGCCCACGCCCCGAATGCGCCGGGCATGCCGCAACGTGCCCAGATCCTGGCTGAGCCGCGGGATCGCCTGGTACGCGGCCAATGCCCCGTAGGCAAACCGCTCCGGGACCCGAGCCTGCTGCACCAGGGCATCCACGAGCCGGGTCGGGTCCGTTGTCTGTGCGAAGACAACACCCGTCGCCACGATCGCCACGACGCGGGCGCCGATCGACGAGGCGACGACGACGGCTTCGGCGGTGAGTCTGAGCGCCCCGATGCGGATGAGTTCGTGAGCGGCAGGATCCGTGTTGGCGGCGGCAAAGACCAGGTTGGCGAGGGCGATCGAACCGGCCGCAGCGACGAGCGGAGTCAGGCCCTGTATCAGGCGCGCCGGCGGAATCCTTCCGAGAACCAGACCCGCGGCGACGGCGACCAGGGCGAGCGCCATGGGCCTCGGCGGGTCGTGCATCAGCCCCAGCCCGATGAGCCAGCCGAGCGCAATCCCCAGCTTCACGAGCGGGTTCGTCCGTCCGAGGATGCTCGACTCCTGCCGAGCGGTGAGATCGATCGGGCTCAGCATGGTGGGCTGGACCGTTTCGGGCTGCGCTTCCGCGGCTTCCTCGGGTGCTGGGCAGCGGGATCGGAGGCAGCGGGATCGGAGGCAGCGGGATCGGAGGCAGCAGCGGGATCGGAGGCAGCGTGACCGGCGGCGTGACCGGCGGCGTTGCGATCGGTGGCAACCTCCCCGCCCACCCATTCGTCCGCCAGGATCCACCCATCGCCCATCTCGATATGGCGGGTGGCGATGCGCGCGGCGAACGCCAGGTCGTGGGTCGCGGCGATGACAGTGGTCCCGGCGTCGACAAGCTCATCGATGATCTCGGCGATCGCCTCCCAGCCTCGGCGATCCTGCCCGAACGTGGGTTCGTCGAGCAACAGGAGCGAAGGCCCGCGCGCCAGCGCCGTTGCGACCGAGAGTCGCCGCTGCTCCCCGCCCGAGAGTTGATACGGACTTCGAGCTCCAAAGGATCCGAGTGGCAGATCGAGCCGCGCCATCAGATCATCGATCGAACGCCCGTCGAGGCCGACCTCCGCCTCGCCCTCGACGGTGTTCTCGATGAAGCCGAGCTCCGCGTCCTGGAAGACGAAGCCCGCGAGTCTGGCGAGAGGGCCCGCCGCGAGACCACCCGGATCGAGCCCATCGAGACGCACAATTCCACCCGACGGCCTGAGGAGCCCGGCGATCAGGCGGAGGAGCGTCGACTTGCCGCTCCCGTTTGGCCCGACGAGCGCCACCCGCTCCCCCGCCCTGATTCGCAGGTCCACATGCCGCACGACCGGCCGGCCACGCTCGTAGGCGAACCGCAGGTCACGAGCCTCGACGAGCGGGATTCCCCCTGCGCCGTCACTCGCAGGACGCACGCCGCGGTTCGGACTGGATCTCGCCATCGAGGCGGCATCGCCCGGCAGCCAGATCCCGGCGTCTGCGAGCCGCGACCGCGAGCGGGCGAGGACATCATCGAGTGGCCCCACGTCGATCGTAGCCCCGCTCGCGTCGAGGGCGAGGATCAGGTTCGCCAGCGGCCACGCCGAATCGGCGTGATGCTCGACGAGAACCATGGTCGCTTCGCCGGTCGCCTTGATCCGGGCGAGCTGCTCGAAGATGGCTGCCGCGCCGGCTGGATCGAGGTTGGCGGTCGGCTCATCAAGGACCAGGACCGACGGTCGGGCGGCCATAACGCCGGCAAGGGCGAGTCGCTGTTGCTCGCCGCCTGACAGGCGGGACCCTCGGCGTCCCTCGAATCCGGCGAGACCGATGTCTGCGAGCGCAGCGGGCACGGCCTCACGCATGGCGGCAAGCGGCCACGCACGATTCTCAAGGCCGAATGCGACGTCGTCTTCGACCCGATCCATGACCAGCTGACTGCCCGGATCCTGGAAGACGATCCCGACCGTGGCCGCGAGCTGAAGACGATCGCTCGACGACGTGTCGAGATCACCGACCCGCAGGGATCCGGTCCAGGTTCCGAGGAAGTCGCCGGGGACCAGACCAGCGATCGCGCGGGCCAGCGTGCTCTTTCCGGAACCGGACGGGCCCACGATCAGCAGGACACCCCCGGCCGGGAGCTGGAAGTCGATTCCCGCCAGCGCGGGCCGATCGGCTCCGCGGTACGTGAAACCGACGCCCACTGCGGCGATCGGGAGGGCTGCGGTCTCCGTGAGAGTTGCGCGATCCGTCAGTCGGGAAACCCTTCGAGTACACCAGCTCGGCGAAGTGAACGGGCAAGTGCCAGCGAGCCTGCAGCCACGATAACAACTGCGGAGATCGCCATCGCCAGGCCCCGGATCACCTGGACATCCAGCGCCACGTCCGGGTAGTAGAGCACCCAGTCATGGACCCAGGCGGCGGCGGCGCTCGCGATTGCCGCGAGCGCGAGGATCGGAAAGCCCCACAGCCGATAGAGCGTGAACGCGAAGATCAGTTCCGCGGCCGCACCCTGCACGAAGCCGGACAGAAGGGTATCCACGCCCCAGGCGCTGCCGAGCAGGGCGGATACGCCGGCGGCAACCATCTCCGCGAAGAGCGCGGCGCCGGGCTTGCGGATCACTAGCGGAGCGAGAACGGCCGGCACGAGCCAGACCGCGTAGAGAAGATCGCGAGCAGCGTTGAGGGGCGCGAAGAGGCCCCAGGCGAGGCCCCAGGCCCAGAACACGACGCCGAAGGCGACGCCGATCACCGCGGCCACCAGGATGTCTCGCGTTCGCCAGCGCGTTTCGGCCATGGAGGTGGCATCGAACGGCGCGGTCGGCGCGGATGCCGGGGTCAGGGTCATGTCGCAGCTCCTTCGAAACGACGAAAGCCGCCCACGGAGGACGGCATCTTCGAGTGTTCGAACGGGCCTGCTTCCTTCGCCGGTACGAGCCGGATCAGGTTCGGCGGGTCTGTGGCCTGGGCCACACTCTCAGCGCTGCGGCGCTCCCCGGAGGCGATCTTCAGTTG
>JANMPD010000230.1:0-13554 GCA_031369685.1 Chloroflexota bacterium
CAATCGAACACAGCTCGATGCGCTCGCCGCGTCCGGCTACCTGCCGGACGATCTGATCGGCAAGGCCGGCGTCGAAGCACAGTACGAATCGGCGTTGCGGGGCAGTTACGGCGTCGAGTTGGTGGAGAAGGACGCTTCCGGAAGAAAGCTCCAGATTCTCCAGACCGTCAAGGAACCGGTTGCCGGGAACTCCCTCGACCTCACGATCGATGTCAAGGAACAGCGGTACGCAGAGCAGGCCCTGAAGTGGGGTATGTCGCTTGCCGGTCTGAAGCGCGGCGTGGTCCTCGTCATGAACCCCCAGACTGGCGAACTGCTGGCGATGGTCAGCCTCCCGACCTACGACGACAACCTGTTTGCGCACGGGATCAGCACCGCGGACTACACGAAATTGCTCGACAACCCAGACAAGCCCCTCACCAATCACGCCATCGCGGAGCATTTTCCGCCCGGCTCCACGTACAAGCTCGTCGGTGCCACGGGAGCGCTGGCCGATGGGAAGATCCGGAAGTCAACGCAATTGCTCACCCAGGCGTTCCTGACGATCGGGGACACGAAGTACTACGAGTGGAACCGGCGTGGCTGGGGCAAGTGCAACATCATGTGCGGCTTCGCCCACTCCAGCGACACCTTCTTCTTCCAGATCGCGGCGCTGCTCGGCATCGACCGGCTGGCGTACTGGGCGAACCAGTATGGGTTCGGATCCCGGACCGGGATTGACCTGCCCGGCGAGGTCAAAGGCACGGTTCCATCCAACCAGTGGAAGCTCGACACCCTCGGATCCGAGATCTTCCCCGGCGAGGTGTTCCAGGCAGGGATCGGACAGGGCTACGACGTGGCCACGCCGATCCAGCTGATCAATGCATACGCGGCCCTGGCGAACGGCGGGACCCTGTACAAGCCGCAGGTCGTGCGGGACATCAAGGATGCGACCGGCAAGATCGTCCGCGAGTTCCAGCCTGAGGTGATCCGCCAGCTCGATGTCGCACCGTCCGTGCTCGAGACGATGCGCCAGGCATCCAGGAACGTCGTCGTGCTCCGCCATACGTACAACCTGGTTGACCTGCCGATCGTGGTGGCCGGGAAGTCGGGCACGGCGGAGTTCGGGACGCGCGACGCGCAGGGCCGGCTTCCATTCCACTCCTGGTTCGTCGCCTTCGTCCCGAAGAATCCTGCGATCACGGCCAGGGATCCCAATGGCTTCAAGGCCGTGACACGGACGGACTCGGATCTCGTGGTCCTGGCCTTTGCCTATGACTCCCGAACCAAGGGCAACGCCGCCACCGAGATCGTCAAGTACTACCTCCAGCTGCACTACGGGATCAAGAAGGACTACCGCAACTTCGATCTCCTGAAGCGCGGCAACTTCTACGAGTCGAACTGAGAGGCGCGATGGGCGCGATCAACGCACGCGAGGCTTCCGTATCCGATTGGGGTTCACGCTCGATCGGGACGATCTGGCGTGCATTCGATCTTCAAATCGCCACCTACGCCGTGGTGCTGACCTGTTTCGGCCTGGCGATGGCCTACAGCAACAGCGTCGCCGGCGGCGACGGGGCCCTGGTGAGCGGCTCCGTGTTCCTTCGCGGGCTCCTCTGGACGTCACTCGCGCTCGTGGTCTTCATCGCGGCCACGGCATTCGACTACCGATGGCTCAAGACGCTGGTCTGGCCGCTCTACGGGATCCAGCTTGGACTGCTCGTTGCCACGCTCGCGTTCGGGACCGGCGTCGGCGGTTCCTCACGCTGGATCAGCCTGCTCGGACTCCAGTTCCAGTTCTCGGAGCTCGCCAAGATCCTGATGATCGTGATCCTCGCGAACTACCTCGCCGCGCGCCGGGGAAAGATGCATTCGATCTGGAGCATCATCGGCGCCTGCGTTCTGGCCGGGCCACCGTGGGTCCTGGTGCTCCTTCAGCCCGATCTCGGGACATCGCTGGTCTTCGGCGCGATCCTGGTCGGGATGCTTTTCCTCAGCGGCGCGAGCCTTCGATGGCTCGGCGCCCTCGGACTCGGAGTCATGTCCGCTCTCCCGTTCATCTGGACGTACGTGCTCCTCGACTACCAGAAGGAGCGACTGACGTCATTCCTGGACCCGCTCTCCGACATCCGTGGAGCCGGCTATCAGCTGTATCAATCGCAGATCGCCGTTGGCTCGGGTGGCTGGTTCGGCAAGGGCCTAACCAACAGCACCCAGAACCAGCTGGACTTCCTGCCCGTTCAGACCACTGACTTCGTTTTTGCGATCCTCGCGGAGGAGCTCGGGTTCATCGGCGGCATGGTGGTCATCGGGTTGTTCATCGCGTTGATCTGGCGCGTCATCGCCGGCGGTTGGAGATCCAGAGATCCGTTCGGAACGATGTTTGCGGCCGGGCTCGGCTCGATGATCGTGTTCCAGCTCTTCGTCAACGTCGGGATGGTGATCGGGATCATGCCCATCACCGGCATCCCGTTGCCGTTCATCACCCACGGCGGGGCATCGCTGATCAGCATGGCTGCCGGACTCGGGATTCTCGAGAGCATCAATATCCGGCAAGGCCGGGCTGAATGGTGACGCGCTCCTGAAGCGTGGGCCAACGCGATCGCGGTGAGTCTCGCGGGCAACGCAACCCTGAGTCGGGGGCAGTGCCACGCAGACGCGCGGGCAGTGCCACCCTGATCGGCGTCTCGGCCAACGCCGTGGACGTCAGCCTTTCAGATCGAGCCGGGCAGACGATCACCTTCAGCGCGTTCCTGCCCAACGGGGTGCTCGTCGTCTTCGACTCCCTCGTCATCGCGACGATCTACGCCTGGATCCGCTACCTTGCTCGACGCGACCGAACCTGCCGCATCGCCGGGAAGGCTGAGCCGCGCGAACAGGTGCATGTAGACGTCCCTCCCAGCCGCGGTGATCGGCAGCGCGAGGATCGCGCCGAGCAATCCGCCGATCGTGGCGCCCAGGATGAGGGCGAGCATGACGATGCTCGGATGAAGGTTCGTCGCATCCCCCTGGATCTTCGGCACGAGGAAGTTGTTCTCGAGTTGTTGGATCCCGAGATACAGGATGAACGCCGCCGTGGTCGCCTCGATGCCGGCGGTGGCCGCGAGTAGGATGGCCGGGATCGCCGCGAGGATCGGGCCGATGATCGGCAGGAGCTCGAGGACGCCGGCCAGGACGGCGAGCAGCACGGCGAACCGCGTGAAGATCGGATTGACCGCTTCCCCGAGGACGATCAGCCCGATGAAGGTCCCGATCCCCACCACCAGGCCGAGCAGGAGCTGCCCGCGGACCCATGACCCGAAGACACGGCCGATGATCGCAATGATCGCCTCGATGTCCGGCAACCACTCGCGCGGAACGGCGGACGCGAAGGCTCGTCCGAGCGCCGGGCGGTCCTTGAGCACGAAGAATGCGAAAACCGGCACGATCAGGAGGGTCAGGATGGATACGACGATCGAGGTGGTGGCCTGAAGGACCGGCAGGAGCACGGTGGGATCGACCCCGAAGTCGCCGGCGGCGAGCTTCGCAAGGCGCTCGTCGATCGCCTGCCGGATGGCCGGTGGCAGTTCGAGACCGCGGTACGCGGCTCCGAATTGCGTCAGCTGCTCCTGGAGGCGGGAGATCAGGCCCGGCAGGTCCGTGGCGAACTGGCGGATCTGATCGACCAGGGGCTGGAGCATCACGTTGAGTCCCTCGACGACCAGCGTGATGGCGATTGCGTAGGTGGCAAGAATCGCGATCGGCCGGGGAACGTGACGCCGGGCGAGCCAGTCGACCGGCGGGGCCAGCAGGTAGACGACCAGGAGGCCGACGATGAACGGGCCGAGCGCCTCGCGGCCGATGTACAACAGAACCGCCACGATCGTCAGCGTGACGGCGAGCAATGCCACGCGGGGCGACATCGGGGGGAGCGTGCGGGCGGTCATGGCCATCCTTCCGGCAGACTAGCAGAGCCATGGAGGCCCCCAACTCGATCGCACCCGCCGAGGCTCGCCAGCGCTGGCGCCTGCTGTATGCGCGTTCGGAATCGGCGCCGAATCTCGCCCAGCGCGATCAGCATGCCGCCTGGGAGGCCGGACTCCGGGCAAGCGGCCTGCCGGTAGTGGGGCAGGACCTGGAGCCACCGCGGCCGAGGATCGCGTTCGCCGCACCCCTCGGCGTCGGCCTGCCGGCTGAAGGCGAACTCGCCGACCTCTTCCTCGCGGAGCGCCTACCCGTTGCGCAAGTCCGGGCCGCGCTTGAGGCAAACCTGCCCGAGGGGCATCGGCTGGTCGAGCTGTTGGACGTCTGGCTCGGGGAAGCCGCGCTGCCGGGCCAGGTCGCCGCCGCCGACTATCGAGCCGACGTCCGTGTCGGAGGCGGCGCCGACGGCGACACGGCGCCGCGTCGGCCCGACGCCCTGTCTGATGCTGCTCGCCGCCTGCTCACGGCGTCCTCGCTGCCCCGGACCCGGGACAAAGGCGGGCGGGAGGTGACCTACGATCTCCGGCCCCTGCTCGCGGACATCAACGTGATCGAGATCCCGGGTCCGACGCCCGATGACCTGGCCGGCCCGGCCGCCTCCCAACGAAACCTGGTCCAGCTTCGAATCCGCGTTCGCTACGATCCCGAGCGGGGAGTCGGGCGGCCCGAGGAAGTACTCGCGGCGTTGGCCGAGTTGGCCGGCCTGGAGCTCTCGCTCGAGGCGCTCGTTCGCGAGCGGATGCTCCTCGCCGGCGACCATTGACGCTCGGGGCGCCTTCGCCGTACACTTTCCGTTCGCGCCTCGAGCTGATCGAGGTGCCTACCCTTGTCCCCACAGGCCGCGGTCCGTTCGCCGCGCGACCGCCAGGCCAGTCCGCAGAGGATCCATGTACGCAGTCATTGAGACCGGCGGGAAGCAGTACCGCGTCGAGGTCGGCACCGAGCTTGAAGTCGAGCTCCTGGGGGTCGCGGCCGGCGACGCCATCACCCTTGATCGAGTCCTGCTCGTTGCCGATGGCGACGCTGCCGAGATCGGCCGCCCGACGGTGCCGAACGCGACCGTCGCTGCCGAGGTTTTGCGCCAGATCCGCGGCGAGAAGACGATCAGCTTCAAGTACCGTCCCAAGGCCCGCCGCCGGGTCAAGAAGGGACACCGCCAGGAACTGACCGTGCTCCGGATCAGCGACATCGTCCTCGGCGGACGAAGTGCCGCCGCCGATGCCGCCAAGGCTACCGAGGCCAAGCTGACCGAGCGCCAGCGCCTTGAGGAAGCGGCGCGACGCCAGGCCGAAGCCGACGCCGCGCTGGCCGCCAAGCTTGCCCCCGTCGCGAAGCCGAAGGCCGAGACCGCCAGCACCAAGGCTGGGAGCACGAAGGCGGACAAGGCGACGAAGGCATCGACACCTGCCAAGACGAAGGCCTCATCGGCTGCGAAGTCGAAGGCATCGACAACCGCTCCCAGGTCCACGACGCCGGCGGCCGCGAAGGCCCCCAAGGCATCAGCGGCACCAGCGGACAAGCCCAAGCGCCCTCGCGCACCGAAGAAGGACGAGTAGTCGATATGGCCCACAAGAAGGCCGGCGGCACATCCAAGAACGGCCGCGACAGCGTCGGCCAACGGCTCGGCATCAAGGCCGGTGATGGCCAGCTCGTGACCGCCGGGACGATCATCGTTCGGCAGCGCGGCATGACCTTCCTGGCTGGCAAGGGCACGGGCCTCGGCGGCGACTACACGGTCTTCGCGACCGTGCCCGGTCACGTGAAGTTCGAGCACGCCACGAGGACCAAGAAGCGCGTTCGAATCATCGAGCTCGCAGCCACGGCCACGGCCGAGGCCTGACCGGCAATCTACGCAACCGCAGCGGCGACCACCGACGGGGCAACGCGACCCTGATCGGACGGCACCGAGGAGAACACCAGTGAAGCCCGATATTCATCCCCAGTACCACCAGGCGGCGGTTCATTGCGGGTCCTGCGGGACCGAGTGGACGGTGGGTTCCACGCGTACGGAACTGCGCGTCGATGTCTGCGGCAACTGCCACCCGTTCTTCACCGGCAAGCAGACCATCATCGACACCGCCGGTCAGGTCGAGCGATTCACCAAGCGCCTTGAGCGCCAGGTACGCGCCGGCTGACCAGGCACGCGCCGGCTGACCAGGCACGCGCCGGCTGACCAGGCACGCGCCGGCTGACCAGGCACGCGCCGGCTGACCAGGCACGCGCCGGCTGACCCAGCCGAGCCGGGCGCGGCCCGGGGTCGACATATCAACGCTGCGGCGGGCCCAGACGGCCCGCCGTCGTGATTCTCGGGTCCCGCCGGTAGACTTCCGGCCATGGCACGATTCAACTACGGCGGTCAGGCCCTCATCGAGGGCGTTCTCATGCGTGGGCGCAATGCCATCGCGGTTGCCTTCCGGCACCCGGACGGGCACATCGTCTGGGCATCGGAGCCACTCAACACTGGGCCCCATGCGTGGCGATTGGCCACCGCGCCACTCATCCGCGGCCTCGTCCTCCTGTACGAGACGCTGGTCATCGGTACGCGCTGGCTGATTCGAAGCGCCAACATCCAGGCGCATGAGGACGGCGTTGAACTCGGGCGCGGTTCGGTCGCCCTGATGCTCGGGATCACCCTGGTCCTGGGAATCGGCGTGTTCTTCCTCCTCCCGCTGGTCATCGCAAGTGTGGCGACCGCGAACATCAAGCAGGGTTTCGCCCAGCATCTGGTCGAGGGGCTCGTCCGCGTCGGGATCTTCCTCGGCTACCTCGCCCTGATTTCGCGTGCGCCGGACATCCGCCGCGTGTTCGAGTACCACGGTGCGGAGCACATGACCATTCACGCTCTCGAGGCGGGGCAGCCGCTGACGACCTCGAACGTTCGAGGCCACCCGACAGCGCATCCGAGGTGCGGGACCGAATTCCTCGTCGTCCTCATCATCCTGTCGATCATCGCGTTCACCCTGGTCGGACGCCAGGAGCCGCTGGTCATGATCGGCAGTCGGATCCTGCTGATCCCGGTCCTGGCGGCCCTGGGCTACGAGGTCCTGCGCTGGGGCGCGCGCCATCGGGGCAACCCGCTCATCCGGATCGTCATGTGGCCCGGGATCCTGGTCCAGATGATCACTACCAAGCAGCCATCCGACGACCAGATCGAGGTGGCCATCGTCTCGATGGAGCAGGCACTCGAGGCGGATGGCGAGACCGTGCCGGCCGGATCGGACGAGCCGGATCGCAGCCCGCTGGATCCGCTCGCCATCCCCGGATGAGCGAACTCGACGCGAGGCTCGCGGAACTCGCGCTCCAGTTCGACGAACTCCAGGCCCAGCTGGCGCTTCCGGAGACAAGCACCGATCCCGATGCCATCCGGCGCCTCGGACGCGAGTTCGCCCGCATGGAGCCCGTGGTCGCTGCCTATCGTCGGTTGATCGACACCCGCGCGGAACTGGCCGGGGCTCGCGAGATGCGCGAGGGTGAGTCAGACGAGGACCTCCGCCAGATGGCCCGCGAGGAGATCGACCATCTGGAAGCCGACGAGACGCGCCAGATCGAGGAGCTCAAGCTCCTGCTGCTGCCGCGTGACCCGGCCGACGATGGCAACGTGATCCTCGAGATCCGCGCGGGAGCCGGCGGCGAGGAAGCGGCCCTGTTCGCGTCCGAACTGCTACGAATGTACCTCAGGTACGCCGAACGGCATCGCTGGACGCCCGAGGTCATGAGCGTCAACGAAACGGGAATCGGTGGGATCAAGGAAGCGATCGTCCAGATCGCGGGAGACGGGGCTTACTCACGGCTCAAGTTCGAGGGCGGCACCCATCGGGTCCAACGGGTCCCGGCCACGGAATCGTCCGGCCGAACCCATACCTCGACCGCCACGGTGGTCGTCATGCCCGAGGTCGAGGAGACCGAGATCGAGATCGACGAGGAGCGCGACCTCCGGATCGACGTCAAGCGCTCGTCGGGTCCCGGCGGGCAGTCCGTCAACACCACCGACTCGGCCGTCCGGATCACCCATCTGCCGAGCGGCCTGGTGGTCGAGATCCAGGACGAGAAGAGCCAGCACAAGAACAAGGCCAAGGCGATGGCCGTCCTGCGGGCCCGGCTCAAGGACGCCGAACAGCGCCGGCAGCGTGAAGCCGATTCGGTCGCCCGGAAGTCGATGATCGGATCGGGCGACCGGGCCGACAAGATCCGGACATACAACTTTCCCCAGGACCGGGTCACGGATCACCGGGTCAACCTCGACCTGTCCAGCCTGCCGCGGGTGATGGATGGCGATCTTGACCGGCTGATCGACACCCTCATCACCACGGATCAGGCTGAGCGGCTGGCCGACCTCGTCGAACCGGCATCCGCGGACGCCTGAGCCGGCCGTGGCCACCGTCGATGAGCTCCTCCGGGACGCGGTCGCCCGATTTCGCGCCGCCGGCTCCGAATCGCCCCGACTCGACGCCGAGGTCCTTCTTGCCAATGTCGTCGGGATCGACCGTTCGGGCCTCAGGGCCCATCCGGACGCTCCCGTGGGCGAGGGCCAGGCGACGCAATTCGCTGCGACCGTCGCCCGCCGTGAGGCCGGCGAACCCGTCGCGTATCTTCGGGGGGTCAAGGAATTCCTCGGCCTGGCGTTCGCATCGGACGAACGCGCGCTGATCCCGAGGCCCGAAACGGAACGCCTCGTCCAGATCGGCGATAGCGAGCTGGCGCAGCGGCTCGTTTCGGAGCCGCGGCCCGCCGGTGCCCCGCCACTCCGGGTGGTCGACGTCGGGACCGGGAGCGGGGCCATCGCCGTCTCGCTGGCGGTCCGTCTGCGAATCCGCCGGATGCTCGACGAGGTGGACATCCTGGCCGTGGATGACGATCCGGCGGCGCTCGACCTCGCGAAGGAGAACGCGGTTGCGCACGCGGTCGCGGACAGGATGCGGTTCGCGGAGGCGGATCTCATTCCGTTGTCCGAGGCCCCGTTCGATCTGATCCTTGCCAATCTCCCGTATGTCGCCAACGCGGCCATGGCCGACCTTCCGGCTCCGGTGAGCTTCGAGCCCCGCCACGCGCTCGCTGGGGGCGCCGACGGTCTCGAGGTGATCGCTCGACTGGTGGCCATCCTGCCGGACGTGCTGACCCAGCACGGCCTCGCCGTCCTCGAGATCGGGGCCGATCAGGAGGCGGGCATCGAGCGTCTCGTGGCTGCGCTCCCGGGCCGTTGGTCGTGTTCGGTGGAGCGGGACCTCGCCGGGCTCCCGCGGACCGCTCGAATCGAGCGCTGAGCATTGGGGGTGCCCACCTTCACGCCGCGCTCCGTAGCTCCCGCGCTGCCGATCCGGATGATCGCGCTCGATATCGACGGAACCCTGGTCGACGATGACCTCGCCCTGCGAGATCGAACGGTTGCGGCCATTCGGCAGGCCATCCGCCGTGGGATCCACGTATCGCTGGTGACCGGGCGGATGACGACGTCCGCGGTCCGCTTCGCCGAAACGCTCGGGCTGACGGCGCCGGTCATCGGGTACCAGGGAGCGCTCATCCGTGAGATGCCGGTGCGCGCTCACGAAGTCGGCCGCCTGCTCCGCCACCGTCCGCTTGATCCGGCCGTTGCCCGCGACGCTGTCAGCTGGAGTCGGGCACGAGGTCTGGATCCGCATGTGAACCACCTCGAGCGCCTTGTGATCCGTGCGGATGACCCGCGCGTGGATGACTACTCGGCGTTTCTTGGGACCCGGGCGACGCGCGTCGACGATCTCGTGGCCTGGATCCAGCGTCCGGTGACCAAGATCGTGGCCGTCGGGCCGCCCGGTCTTCCGATGCGGCACCTGGCCGCGGCTCGCACGGCGTTCGCGGGCCGGGCCGATGTCACGGTCGCACATCCGCGCTTTCTCGAGTTCGTGGCATCGGGCGTATCCAAGGGCGCGGCCGTTCGCTGGATGGCCCGACGGACCGGTCTGGACCTTGCCAACACGCTGGCGATCGGCGACCAGCTGAACGACCTCGAGATGATCTCCGCCGTCGGGCATGGGGTCGCGATGCCGTCGGCACCGGCGGCGCTTCTGTTGGCTGCGCGCTACATCGCCGCGTCCCTCGCCAACGAGGGCTCGGCGGAGATCATCGAGCGGATCGCTCTGGCAGGCGCGAGAGACGCCCTCCGGGCGAGCCTGGACTTCGCGGAACGGGCCAAGGCCCTGCGGGCCGAACTCGCCGAACTCGCCGAAGTCGCCGAACTCGCCGGGTCCGAGCGCCTCCGGGTCGGGTCGATCGCATGACCGGCGTCCCGGGCCGGCCGCGCGTCCTTGCCGACGACGAGTTCGGCAGAGCAGAGGCGATCGCGGTCCTGGCAGCCGGCGGGATCGTGGCGATCCCGACCGATACCGTCTACGGGATTGCGGTGAGCCTTGCAACGCCCGACGGGATCGAGCGCCTGTTTCACGTGAAGCGGCGCCCGCCGGAGAAGGGCATCGCCCTCCTCCTCGGGACGGCGGCCCAGGCGGAGAACGTCGGCGTCGCCGGAACGGACGCCCGCCGACTGGCCGACGCGTTCTGGCCGGGACCGCTCACCCTCGTGCTGCCCCGAAACCCGGGCGCCGACCTCCCGGCCGCCCTGACCGATGGCCTGTCGACCGTCGGGGTCCGACTCCCCGATCATCCCTGCCCTCGGGCTCTCGCCCTCGCGCTCGGTCCACTCCCGACGACCTCGGCGAACCTGAGCGGGGAGCCTGATTCGATCGATGCCGAGATGGTGATCGAGCAACTCGGGAATCGGATCGACCTCGTTCTCGACGGCGGGCGGACGTTCGGTGCCGTCCCCTCGACGGTCGTCGACTGTACCGGCGCCTCGCCGCGAGTCCTGCGCGAGGGGGTGCTCGGCACGGATCGGATTCTCGCGGCGCTCAACGCCTGACTCGAGCGTGCCGCGGCGCGAGAGCCGGTCACGGATTGTGGGACCATACGGCCCTCACGACTCGCGCTCTCCCGATCGGGGAACGTGGTCGGTCGAGGGGGACCACCCACGCCTGCCGGCGGGTGACGAGATCTGGAAGGAGCGCTTCGGATGACGGTCGCCAGGAACCAGATGCTCGGCTGGGCGCCGCTGGCCGAGGTGGATCCGGAGCTCTGGTCGGCGATGGTCAAGGAGCGACGTCGCCAGCACGACAAGATCGAGCTCATCGCGAGCGAGAACTACACCTTCGCTGCCGTCATGGAGGCACAGGGTTCATGGCTGACCAACAAGTACGCGGAGGGTCTTCCCGGCAAGCGCTACTACGGTGGCTGCGAATACGTTGACCTTGCCGAGGTCCTGGCGCAGGAGCGAGCCCTGGCCCTCTTCCCGGGCTCGGAACACGTGAACGTCCAACCGCACTCGGGGGCGCAGGCCAACATGGCGGCCTATTTCAGCGTCCTGCGCCCCGGTGACCGGATCCTCGGCATGAACCTGGCCCACGGCGGGCACCTGACCCACGGATCCCCGGTGAACTTCTCGGGCCGCTTGTACGAGGTGCATCCGTACGGTGTCGAGGAGGCGACCGGTCGAATCGACTATGACGCCCTCGAGGCCACGGCCCGCCAGGTACGCCCGAAGATGGTGGTTGCCGGCGCGTCGGCCTACCCGCGCATCTTCGACTTCGAGCGAATGGCCGCGATCGCCCATGGCGTTGGCGCCCTCCTGTTCGTGGATATGGCGCACATCGCCGGACTCGTGGCGGCCGGCGTCCATCCGAGCCCGTTCCCACATGCCGACCTCGTCACCACCACGACCCACAAGACCCTCCGCGGACCACGTGGCGGGCTCATCTTCAGCCGCACGAATCTCCCTGAATCAGTCGATCCGGCCGACTTCCCGATGGTCAAGACAACACTGGCCGCCCAGGTGGACAAGTCGGTCTTTCCGGGCGTGCAGGGCGGGCCGCTCATGCATGTCGTGGCGGGGAAGGCGGTCGGTCTGTTGCTGGCGGCGGGGGAGGACTTCAAGGCCGATCAGCGCCGGACCGTGGAGAACGCGTCCGTGCTCGCAGCGGCCCTCGCCGATCGTGGCGCCCGGGTCGTCTCCGGCGGTACGGACAACCACCTGATGCTCGTTGACGTCACGCCGCTCGGGGTGACCGGCAAGGAAGCCGAGCATCTCCTCGACGAGATCGGGATCACGGTCAACAAGAACGCCATTCCGTTCGATCCGCTCCCGCCGAACACGTCGTCCGGTATCCGTGTCGGGACGCCGGCGACCACGACCCGTGGGTTTGGCCCGGACGAGATGCGGACGATCGCGCGACTCATCACCGACGCCATCGAGCGCCGCGGTGACGAATCCGCGAGCGCACGCCTGGCTGCCGAGGTCGCGAGCATGGTCGCGCGCTTCCCGGTCCCGGGACTGCCGTCCGAGGTGGCATGAAGTTCATCTCGGGGGCGGACGGACTTCTGCCTCTGCTGATCGGGGCGTTCTTCGTCTCGGGGGCGATCGCCCTGATCGTGACCCCGCTCGTGCGAACGCTCGTGGGCCGCCGAGGAATCGTCGATGCGCCGAATCACCGGCGGGTCAACACCAGCCCCGTACCACGGGGCGGCGGGATCGCCGTCGTGATCGCGTTCCTGATCGTCGGTGGCGGGTTGACCCTCTTCCGAGGCGAGATGGGCGTGATGCCAGTTCCGATCGGAATCACCACTGGCCAGCTGGTGGCGCTCTTCGGGGGCGGGGCGCTCGCGGCCATGATCGGGGCGGCGGATGACGTCTTCGATCTCCGGGCGCGCTGGCAATTCATCGGGCAGATCGCCCTCGCCGTCATTGCCGTGCTGCTCGGCATCGGCGTCGTGGTCATCAGCAACCCGTTCGGTCCTGCCCTCGTGTTCGCGACGCCATTCGCGGTGGCGTTCACGCTGGTCTGGATCATCGGGATGCTCAACAGCATGAACTTCATCGACGGTCTGGACGGCCTGTCCACGGGTATCGCCCTCATCGCGGCCTTGACGCTCGGGATCCTGAGCCTGACCACCAACGTGGTCCAGCCCTACGTCGCCGTCATGTGCGTGGTCCTTGCCGGAGCGTTGCTGGGATTCCTGCGCTTCAACTTCCAGCCAGCATCCATCTTCCAGGGGACCGCCGGGGTCATGTTTATTGGATACACGCTTGCGATTCTGGCGATCCTGGGCTCGGCCAAGGTCGTCGTGGCGATTCTTGTCCTGGGCGTCCCGATCATCGACACGTTCTGGGTCATCGTTCGCCGTCTGTTGAACCGACGGTCGCCGTTCACCCCGGATCGCGGCCACATCCATCACCGGTTGCTCGATCTCGGGCTGGGACATCGGGCCACCGTGATGCTGATCTATGCGATTTGCGCCGGCCTCGGGGTGCTGTCCCTCGTGGTTTCGACCGCCACCCAGGTCTACGCATTCCTCGGCGCGCTGGTCGGCTTCGGAGTCGTACTCTTCCTCCTGACGCGAGGGCCTCGCGAGGCACTCGAGCCAGATTCGTACGAATCCAGGGACGACGCATGAAGAACTGGCGAGTCCGGTCCGCAAACCCGGAGGAACCGCCCGAATCGATTTCGGTGGAGGACATCGCCTGGCGAATCGGCGCCACCACGGTCCGTCCGGACCGCCCCGACTACGGACCGGGCGACGGATTCGCCGGCGACG
>JANMPD010000250.1:0-3216 GCA_031369685.1 Chloroflexota bacterium
GAGGATCTCGTCCTTGGAAAAGAAACCGGCGAGGGGCGGGATGCCGGCGATTGCGATGGAGCCGATCAGCATCGTCCGGTAGGTGTGCGGGATCTTCTTCGCCAGGCCGCCCATCTTGCGCATGTCCTGCTCCTCGTGGACGGCATGGATCACGGAGCCCGAGCCGAGGAACAGGAGACCCTTGAAGAAGCCGTGGGTCATCAGGTGGAAGATCGCGGCGGTCCATGCTCCGACGCCGAGCGCCGCGAACATGTAGCCGAGCTGGGACAGCGTCGAATAGGCGAGCACGCGCTTAATGTCGGTCTGGGTCATGGCGATCGAGGCCGCCAGCAGGGCGGTGAAGATGCCGATCCCGGCGACCACCACCATGGCCTCGGGCGCGCTGGCGAAGATCGGGTTGGCCCGGGCGACGAGGTAGACCCCGGCGTTGACCATCGTCGCGGCGTGGATCAGCGCGGACACGGGCGTCGGGCCTTCCATCGCGTCCGGGAGCCAGACGTGCAGCGGGAACTGGGCGCTCTTGCCCATCGCGCCGGCGAAGATCAGGAGCGCGATGATCGCGACGGGGATCGGGAAATCCGAAGACGCGCACGACGCGCTGGACAAGTCGAGGCATGGGTTCCCGCCCTTGAACGGGTGCGTGAGCGCCTGGATCGAATCCCGAATGTTCAGCGTCCCGATGTTTACCCAGATCGCCATGATCCCGAGCGCGAAACCCACGTCGCCGACGCGGTTGACGATGAACGCCTTCTTGCTGGCGAGGGCCGCGCTGTTCTTGCGGTACCAGAACCCGATCAGCAGGTAGCTGGACAGGCCCACCAGCTCCCAGGCCACGAAGACCGTCAGCCAGCTGTCACCCAGCACCAGCAGGAGCATCGAGAACATGAACAGGTTCAGGTAGGCGAAGAACCGCCAGTAGCCCGGGTCGTGGCTCATGTAGCCGATCGAGTAGATGTGGACGAGCAGGCCGATCGTCGTGACCACGATGAGCAGGCATGCCGTCAGGTTGTCGACGAAGAAGGCCGCCTCGATGTGGAAGGCGCCGGCCGGGATCCAGTCCCACAGCTTGACCGTGTAGCCCTCGTCGCCGAACCCGCCCGTCAGCGCGGTGAACACCACGACCATGGCGATCAGCCAGGCGAGCGCCACGGCTGCGACGGGCACGATGTGGGCGCGCGCGCCGAGCCGCCGCCCGACGGCGGCGGTGAACAGGAAGCCGGCAATCGGCAGGATGGCGATGAGCGGGATCAGGGCGTCCATGCTCAGCGCCGCATCGCGTCGTACTCGTCGACCAGCGGAGTCTTCCGGTTGCGGTAGATCGCGATGATGATCGCGAGGCCCACCGTCGCCTCGGCGGCGGCGACCGCGATGACCATGAGGGCGATGATCGAGCCATCGGCCTTGAGGTTCGGGATGAACGCGCCGAAGGCCACGATCGCCAGGTTGACGCCGTTCAGCATCAGCTCGATCGACATGAGCATGCTGATCGCATTGCGGCGAGCCAGGAAGCCGAACGTGCCGATCGCGAACAGCGCGCCCGACAGGACGAGGTAGGCATCGAGGGAGTTCGCGAGGCCCATCAGGCGGGGTCCTCGTCTTCGCGCTTGGCGATGAAGATGCCACCGACCACCGCCGCGAGCAGCAGCACGCTCACAACCTCGAACGGCAGCACGTAGTCACGGAACAGGATCCGGGCCAAAGTGTCCGTGGCCAGGCGGAACCGGGTGGACGCCTCGCCCCAGTCCGTGGCGCTGACGCCGAGCGCGATCAGGACGACGAGGATGATCGCGGCCACGGCCGCGGGCGCCGCCTGAGTCTGGAAGACGAGCTTCGCCGGAGCGGCCTTCGACTGGGTGAGCATGATCGCGAACAGGATGAGGACGCTAATGGCGCCGATGTACACGATCACTTGGGCCGCGGCGATCAGCGGAGCGCCGACCACGACATAGATCCCGGCCAGGGCGAGGAATGCGACGATCATCGCCAGGCCGCAGCGAATGATGTCCCGCATGGTGACGACCAGCAGGGCCGACACGAGCATCACCATCGCGAGGACGGCAAACAGGGCGTCATCGACCGAGCCGCCACCGAACACGAAGATGAGCAGTGCCGGCGTCGTGACGACGGCGCCCGCGACCGCGGCGCCCAGCAGGTACAGCCAGCCTCGCATCGTTTGGCTACTTGTTGTGCGCGTGCGTTGCGCCCGCGCCACCGTGATCGTGCCCATGCCCGCCGGCCATCAGGGCGTTTCCGCCTCCCTGGCCGTTCGTCGAGGCCACGGATGCCGGCAGCATCGGGAGGAGCTTGCCGCGATCAACAAAGCGGCCCTCTTCCACGGCGCGCTGGAGCCAGTCGCGCTCGCGACGGATGTAGGTCACTTCTGTCTCACGGTCGATGGAGGCGAGTGCCATGAGGTCGATCATCGGTTCGGCCCGGCTGGTGTGGGCGAGCTCGAACTCGCCGCCGTCGCGGAGGGCGTCGTATGGGCAGACATCGACGCAGATGCCGCACAAGATGCAGGTGCTCTCGTTGACCTCGAACTTCTGGAGGACGCGCGGCTTCGGCATCAGCGCGCCCGTCGGGCAGGTCTCCGCGCACCGTCCGCAGGAGACGCACGGCGTGTCGTTGAGGCTCATGTCCAGGGGCGTCGTGACGAGGGTGTCGAAGCCGATTCGCATGAAGTCGTAGCAGGCCGCCCCGACGACCTCGGCGCAGACGGTGGCGCAGCGGCCGCAGTCGATGCAGCGCGACGGCTCCCGGAGGATGAACGCGTGGCTGTCGTCGCGAATGTAGTCGTGGTTGATCCCGGTGAACCGGTTCTCGGTCACGCTGCGGTAGCCCGCGCCCTGGTTGTACTGCGGCTCGAGGGTCTGGAGCGTCGTGCCGTACTCGATGCCGAGGCGTCGAAGGTCGCAGAACCCGATCGCCTCGCAGGTGCATTGCAGGCAGCGGCTGGATTCGGCGACGATCTCCGAGGTCGAATACGGGATCTCGTACTCAACGTAGCTCTTGTTGCGCTCGTCGGCCTCGAGGGCCTTCATCCGATAGCGCGGTTCCTTGGCCTCGGCGGTGAACGGCACGATCGAGAGGAACTCCGGCTGCGGCTCGGCCAGGGTCTGGCGGGTCTTGATCTCCGAGAGGTCGTGGCCGCGCAGAAACGCGTCCGCGGCGTATGCGGAGCGCCGGCCCTCGGCAACGGCCTGGACGACGGTCGCC
>JANMPD010000283.1:0-2706 GCA_031369685.1 Chloroflexota bacterium
TCGACGACGGGACGATTCTCGCCGAGATCGCTCGCCTCGCCAACGCGCCCGGGTAGCGTTCGCGCCCATGGGTTGGCGTCAGCTGCCGCGATCGCGTGTCCGGCGCTTGGCCTCTCGCAATCGCGCCAGCGTATCGCTCCCTGTCTGGTCGTCGGCCGGCTGCTTCCGGTCGTCGACCGGCGCCGGCGTCGGGGCCGCAGGCCCAGGGGTGGGCGGGCCACTCGCGGCGGCCGGACCGGTTGGGCTCGCACCACCCTTTGGTCCGGCAGAGCGGGCTGTCGTCGACCTCGGACGGTGCGCGTCGGCGCCGCCACCGGAGGGCGCAGCCTCAGCGCCCGAACCCACTACCAAGCTCGCCTCGTCGCGCGCCCGGAGGATCGCGGCCCGAGCCCCAGCACCTGCCGCACGATCCCGCGCTGAGAGCATCCCCGCGGCCGTCGCGGTCCGAGCTCCGGTCGCGGACCGAGCCCTCCAGCGCCGACCGAACCAGGCGCGGCCGTCGGCCAGTTCTCGCCGACCCAACGACACGCGGCGCAGCGCGATATCGAGCGGGAACAGGAGCAGGGCCAGCAGCAAGAGCCACGGCCAAAGCTCCGTGAAGGACGAGGTCAGCTTCAAATCGTGCCGCCATGGCTCAAGGGGCGTGGTGACCTCGCGCCCATTCGTCGCGGCACGGAGGGTGGCGAGGAACGGCTGATTGGTGCCCAGCAGGCGGTACTCGGCCGCAACGGGCGACACGAGCCCGACGGTCCGTCCGAGGGCCGGTGAGCCGGGCCGGATCTGGGTAACGCGCACCGCATAAGCGCCGGCTCCGATCTCCCCGAGATCCTTCTCGTAGACGCCGGGTGCCACCTGGTCCAGGTCCGCCTCGACGGGGGTCAGGTCCGGACCGACGAGCACGGCCGATGTCGTGTAGAAGTCGCGCGGGGAACCGTCGGATTCGACGGATTGAATGTGCAGGGTCGTCCGTCCGTCCTTCACCTCGAACGAGGCCTCGATGCCTCCGGTCTCCTCGCCCGGGAACGTCCAACCGACGAGCTGGCTGAAGAACTTCGAGAACCCGGGCCAGGCCACCCAGCTGCGCGCCCAGCGACCGGTCGAGTCCGAGGTCCAGGCGACGCTTCGACCGAGGCCGTACTGCCATTGGGCGAGGAGCGGGTCATCTCGGGCAGTGACGAGAACAGTCTGGGCCGCGGACTTCGCGGTCGTGCCGTTGTAGCCGAGCAGCTGCGGGAAGCCGTCGTTCAGGCCTCGCAGGATCGGGGAGGAACTGGTCTGGATCGGAAAGAACGGCTCCTCGACGATCTGCTGCCCGGCGACCTGCTCGGTTTCCTTGAGGAAGATGTCCGGGATCGAGGCGGGGTTGGCCGCCGCGTAGAACCGGCCGCCGCCCTGCTGCGCCAGCTGCTCGAGGAACGGGTTCGCGCCGCCGCCGGCCCCCACAGTCGAGAGGGTGATCCCGGCCGCCTTCATGCGCTTGATGATCTCGTCGTACTGACCCGAACTCGACCAGCCGTCTGTCAGCAGGATGATGTGGCGACGCGTTGCCGTCGCCTTCTCGAGCGATCCGACTGCCTGGTCGAGTCCGGCGAAGATGTTCGTCGTGCCGTTCGGGTTGATCCCGGCGATGAGACCCTGCAGGTCCGAGGTCTGCCCTAGTGGCTTTGTCTTGACGACCCAGTGGGCCGTATCGTCGAACGCCACGACGCCGAACTCATCGCGCGCGGTAAGAGCCGCCGCCGCCCGGAGGATCGCTTCCTTGCCGATGTCGACCTTCCGCACGCCCTGGAGCTGGCCGCCACCGCCGTTGCCGCCATTGAACGTGTTGCAGTGGCAGGCGTCCATCGAGCCGGACTTGTCGATGACCACGACGAGCGCTACATCGGGCTGCTGTTGGCGATTGCGGACGCCCATGTCAACCGGCAGCGTCTCCTCGAGCTGCGTCTTCGTATAGCCGCCTGCGCCGAAGCTATCCGGCCCGCCGACCATGACGAGGCCGCGCCCGAGGTCGCGAACGTAGACCTGGAGTGCCGCGAGCTGGCGATCGCTCATCCGGATCCGTGGCACATCCACGAGGACCACGCTGTCGTAGCTCGCGAGGGACGCGAAGTCCGTCGGGAGTGCCTCCGGAACGATGGCATCGACGTTCTGCTTCTCGGTCTTGAGCGCGGCCACGAGCTCTGCGGCGACGTCGGTGTTCCCGGCGAGAACGAGGATCCGCGGCTCGCCCTTGATGATCGTGTTCGCGTCGGCCCGGTTGTTCTGGCTGAACGTGTCCCGCGCGGCTTCAACGACCAAGCGGAAGGTGTGGAAGCCGGCCTCGGCGGGCTTGACCTCGAAGACCAGCCGATTTGCACCCGCGACGAGGTCGGTCCCCTGCGTGGCAACCAGCTGACCATCCGCGTAGAGCCGAACCACCGCGGCCTGGGCGACGCTCGAGACAACCGATCCGACCACCTCGATGGTCTCGCCCAGTCGCGCCGTCGAAGGGGCCTGGACCCGCTCGACGAGGACTTCGTCGCGATTCTCGAGGCCCACCACCCGGGTCTCGACCTGGATGCCGCGCGTTGCCGCGAGGGCCGCTTCCTGCTGGCCGCGGCCGGTCGTGTCGTTGCCGTCCGAGATGAGCACGATCCGCTTCTGCATCTCATCAGGGAACAGGGCCGCCGCAAGTCGAAGGGCTCCCCCGATGTCGGTGGCCGCCGT
>JANMPD010000301.1:0-1985 GCA_031369685.1 Chloroflexota bacterium
GGACCGGATCAGCGCGAACGCCTCCAGGTCGATGCCGTCGACGCGCAGACCGGCCCGGCGGACGGCCGAGACCAGGGTCTCGATCATCTCGCGGTGGGCTGCGACGACCACGAGCCGCTGACGCGGGCCCGACTCGTCCTCGAACCAACCGACCGACTGGTAGTCAATGATCGCCTGGTCCGGCGGGATCGGGATGTGCTCGGCCGCCTCGATGTCGACCGTCTGACGCATCTCGGCCGGGTCGTCGATCGCGGGCAGCTCGATCATGCGAACCACGACTCGCTGGTTGGCGACGCCAAGCCGCACGGACCGGCCGCTGAACTTGCTGTCCTTCCAGAACCGCTTGATGTGGTTCGCAAGATCAACGGGCTCAGCAACTTCGCCGTCGACGACGAGCCCCTCAGGGAGCTCCTCAACGGCTGCGCGCGAAAGTTGACGGCCATCTTTGATCTCGGCGCCTGCTATGGCGCTCGATCCGATGTCCAGTGCAACGACGGTACTCATCTGGCGACGTCCTTGTGGTTCAGAGGGGTGTGAAGAAGCACGACGGGGCTATCCGAGCCTGTCGGTGTACATGGTGATCAGCGTCGGGCCGACCCAGAGCGCAAGCACTGCTCCGGCGGCCAGGTAGGGGCCAAAGGGAATTTGGTTCTTACGCGCCTTGATGCCCTGAGACGCCATCAGGACGATCCCGAGGATCGCGCCGGCGGCGAAGGCGATGAAGAAGGCGGGGATCACAGAGGCGCCGAGGACGGCGCCGAGCAGCAAGGCGAGCTTGACGTCGCCCAGGCCCATGCCGGCGGGCTTGATGACCCACAGCACGAACAGGAACGTCGCAGCGCCGAAGGCACCCGCGACCGGGACCCACCAACGACTGGGGTTGTCCAGGATTGCGAAGGTCAGTGCGAGCGCTGCTGCCGGGTAGGTGACGATGTTGGGGATGAGCTTGTGCTGCAGGTCGATGACGACGACCGGGACGAGCGCCAGGGCCATGACCATGACTGCGAGCCCGCGCCAGTTGGCGCCGAACGCGGCGATGGAGCCTGCTCCGAGCAGGGCGGTTACCAGCTCGAGGGCCGGGTAGCGCCACGAGATCGGCTCGCGGCATGAGCCACACTTGCGGCCGAGTGCGAGCCATGAGACGACCGGGATGTTCTCGTACCAGCGCAGCTGGTGCCGGCACGACGTACACCGCGACCGCGGCGAGACGAGCGACTCCTCGCGTGGCCACCGGTAGGTGAGCACCGTGAAGAACGATCCCATCGCGAAGCCGAACAGACCGGCGGCCATCACCCAGTACCAGAGCGGGATTGCGCTCATGAGTTATCCGTGAGGTCGATCATCACGTAGGGAATCGGCACATGGGGGCCCGAACTTAACGGCCGGGAAATGACAACAGGCCCGCCGAAGCGAGCCTGTTGCGAAGAACGGATGAAGCAGGGGGTATCTACCAGCCGCCCGAGTAGGTTCCGATGCAGCCAGTCGCTGCGGTTGCGGCTGTCGTACCGCTACAGCGAAAGGCAGCCCCGTTGGGGTCCCGCACGTAGCTGAAAGTGGTGCCGGTCCTGCTCTGGCTCGACATGACATAACTCGTAACGGTGCCGAGCATGTCCACATCGATCTGATCGAGAATCGTCTCGGCCGCCGGCTCTGGTCCGGGCTTGATCTGCCAGTTGATGTTCTGCTCCTGGCCGTTGAGCAACGCGACGGTCAAACCGGCGAAGGTCTGGTTGTCGGTGTAGTAGCTCTCGGCGGCGATCACACCGCTTCGAAGCAAAGCTTTCGCAGCTGTGTCCTGCGCCTTGCGCCGCTGCCCCAGGAATGCCGGGATCGCGATGGACGCGAGGACGCCGATGATGAGCACGACGACCAGCAACTCGATGAGCGTGAAGCCTCCCTGCTTCTCCCGACGCCTCGATGGCGAATCGGTCATTGGTCGTGCTCCTTGGATGAAGACGTGGAACGCGGGCCTGAACGGACCGCTG
>JANMPD010000017.1:0-3195 GCA_031369685.1 Chloroflexota bacterium
ACCTTGGGGGTGGTATCGAATGTCCGGCACGGTCGGTTCATCGTTGCGGTTTCGCACGCTCACGTTCTTCCAGGCGGCCCTCATCGTGGGCTCCCTGTTCGCTCCGATGGCATCGTTGGGCGCCGATCCGACCGTTGCCCCGGACCCGACCCCCAGTGCCACCGCGCCCGCTCCGACCCCCGCTCCGACGCCCACCGATCCGGCGGTCCCGCCAACAGACCCCGCCCTGACGCCAGCCCTGACGCCAGCCCCGACCCCCGCTCCGACCCCCGCTCCGACCGCCGCGCCTGCCCCGTCCGCCGCCTACATCATCACCTTCGCCGTCGGGACGTCCGCGGCCACGCAGTCGGCGATCCTCGCGGCTGCCGGTGGGACCTCGGATCAGGCGATCCCTGAGCTCCGGATGCACGCCGTCGCACAGACCGACGCGGGCATTGCCGCGCTGTCCAACGACCCTGCTGTGATCCGAATCGATATCGATCTCATTCGAGTAGCCGAAGCGGCGCCGAGCGATCCCGGCTATGCGACCCAGTGGGCGCTCTCGAAGATCGGCTGGGACCTGGCCTACGGCACCGTCAGTCCAGCCGGCAGCGCCGTGGTGGCGTTGCTGGATACCGGCGTCGATGCCTCGCACCCTGACCTGGCTGGCTCGCTCGTCGCCGGGACGTCGGTCCTCGACGCCTCGGCCGGCACGACCGACCCAAACGGCCATGGCACCGCTCTCGCTGGGATCATCGCCGCAGCCACGAACAACGGCATCGGGATTGCCGGCGTCGGGTACGCCGGGGTCCGGGTCATGCCGGTCACCGTCCTTGGCGCCGCTGGCACTGGGCAGGACAGCGACATCATCACGGGCGTCCTGTGGGCCGCCGATCACGGTGCTGACGTCATCAACATGTCGTTCAGCAATCCCGGCTACTCGCTGTCCCTCCAGGCTGCGATCGACTATGCCTGGTCGCGCGGAGCGGTCATCGTCGCTGCCACGGGCAACGACGGATCTTCGAGCGTCTCCTACCCAGCGGGTGACCGAGGCGTCATCGGTGTCTCCAACACCGACTCTAACGACGCCCTGAATCCGTCCTCCAACTACGGGACGGCAGTCTTCCTCGCCGCGCCGGGAACGAACATCTCGGTGACCAACACCGGTGGCGCCTACTCGATGATTACCGGCACGTCCGCGTCATCGGCGATCGTCGCCGCGACTGCGGCCCTGATGCACGCCCAGGATCCAAGCCTGTCCAACGGGGTCATCGTCAACCGGCTGGCCATCACGGCCGACGCCGCGGGCACTGTCGCCCAGACGGGCAATGGCCGGGTGAACCTGGCCCGCGCGCTGAGCTCGACGTCAACGGATTCGGTACAACCCGCAGGCGCAGCGCCCTTCGGCCTCGGCGGCCCGATCGTCGGCCCGTATGTGGCGGCGGCAAACAACTTCAACCCGGTGACGATCACGCCGAACACCATCACGGCGGGTGGAACCGGGACTTTCTCGATCGTCTTTCAGGGCGCAAATGGATCCGTAGGAACGGCTGCAACCGTAGTCATTCCTGCTGGTTGGACGCCTCCTCAGGTCGCCGCCGGCCCGGGACAAGTGACTGTCGCGCCGGGCCCGGCCACGGCCTGCGCGTCTGCAACGCTCGCCTCAATTGTTGGCCAGACGATCAACATCACCTACTCATGCGCGAACAACGCCAAGTTCACGATGACCTACAGTTCGGCGACGGCACCGACCGCAGCTGGAACGTCGACGTTCACGTCGACGCCAGTAAGCACATCTCCGACAGTGACAGTGACCGCCGGCGCCGTATCCGCGGGCGTTTCGACGGTCAGCGCCTCGCCGACCTCGGTCACCGCTGACGGCGTGACGACCTCGACGATCACCGTGACCCTAAAGGACGCCAACTCCAACCCGGTGTCCGGCAAGACAGTCACCCTGGCCAAGACCTCGGGCCCCGGTACGCCGACGATCAGCGCCGCTTCGGGACCGAGCAGCGCCTCGGGCGTCGTGACCTTCACCGTCAAGTCGACGACGGCCGGCGCGGACGTCTTCACGGCCACCGACACGACCGACACCGTTACGGTCACCCAGACCGCCACCGTCACGTTCACGCCGGGGGCTCTTGACCACTTCAGCGTCACGAACACGAGCGATGGGTCAATCGGCACGCAGACCGCCGGCGTCCCGTTTGATATCAAGATCGTCGCCCTGGACGCGCTCGGCAACACCGTCACTGCGTTCGACGGGAACGGGTTCAAGGTCAATGTGACCTCGAACCGGACCTGTTCATCGGGTTGCCCTGGTCCCACAGTTGCCTTCACGCTGGGCGTTCTGAGCAGCTATTCGGTCACGTTGACGACCGCCGGTAGCGGCGCGACGATCACGGCCACCGGCATCGGCGGCAACTCGTCAATTACCGGCACAAGCAACTCCTTCGCGGTCAGCCCCGCCGCTGCAAGCCAGCTCGTCTTCACCACCCAGCCTGGCTCGGCGACCGCCGGCGCGGCCTTTGGGACGCAGCCCATCGTCAAGAGCGAGGACCCATTCGGCAACCTCTCGACCGTCGGCCTGCCGGCCAGCGACATCGTGACGATGACCCTCACGAGCGGAACGGGCACCCTTCTCGGCACGGTTACCGCGGACATCGGAACCGGAAGTGGCAACGGGACCGCGACGTTCACGAACCTACAGATCGACCTGGCCGGCTCCAAGACCCTCACCGCCACCGCGGCGACGATCCTCGGCTCGGTCCTGAGCAACTCCTTCGCGGTGGCCAAGGCCGACACGACGACCGTGATCAGCCAGACCGGCGGGATCAACCCGTCGACCTACGGCGACGTCCTCGAGTTCACGGCGACCGTCTCGGGCCCCAGCTCGACCCTGACCGGGACGATCCAGTGGCAGGTGGACGGCGTCGACTTCGGCAGCCCGGTCACCCTCAGCGGCGGCGTGGCGACCCTCGACCCTGGCCTTCTGAGCGCCGGCATCCATTCGATCGACGCCTCTTATAGCGGTGACAGCAACTTCGATCTGAGCTCGGCGACGACCTGGAACCAGACCATCACCAAGGCGGGCTCGACCTCGACCGTCGTCTGCCCGGCCGGCCCGTACACGTACTCCGGCCTGGCCCAGACCCCGTGCACGGCCTCCTGGTCGAGCACCGGGGCCGATGCCCTGGGCGGAGTCCTGTCCGTCGT
>JANMPD010000036.1:0-22577 GCA_031369685.1 Chloroflexota bacterium
AACTCGCCGTGACGGAGGGGCCGATGCTCGGTCACATCCTCGACGCGCTGCTGGATCAGGCGGTCACCGATCCGACGATCAACGATCGCGCGACGCTGCTGCTCCTGGCCCAGGCAATGCTGACGGAGGATCGATGATCGAGCTGCTGCTCGTGGCGGAAAAGCTCATCGACGATGGCGCCTTCGATCGCGCCGAACTTCTCTTCACGCAGGTTTCGCAGGCGGACCCGCGAAATGCGATCGCGGTCGCCGGACTGGCGCGGGTGGCGCTCGCCCGCGGAGATCGTGACCGGGCCTTCGACGAGGCGCGACGGGCCCTCGCGATCGACCCCGAGGAGGCTGCGGCGCAACGCCTGATCGGCGAGCTGATTGCCACCGCGGAGGCTCGGGACGATCGCGCCGGTATGGGTCAGGATTTGGATCCGGTTCCGCCGGCCACCTGGTCCCTGGATCCCGCTGTGGCCAAGGAGGCGCGCGTTCAGGAGGCGGCCGAGGCCCGGGCACGCACACAGACCGAAGCCGATCAGGCCGAGGCCGAGGCGGCGGCCGAGGCACGGGCGCAGGCTGCGGCCGCGGTGGAGGCACGCGCGCAGGCCTGGGCGCTGGCTCAGGCCGGGGCAACCGAGGCACGTGCGCGGGCCATCGCGAACGCCCACGTCGCGGCAGCCGAGGCGCGGGCCGAGGCGACGGCGGTCGTGCAGGCTGCAGCGGTAGCGCAGGCCGCGGCGGCGAGTCGGCAAGTAACGCCCGAACCGGCCGGCGCCGCGCCGGAGCGCCGCTCGCTTCTGGCGCGACTCCTCGGCATGTTCGGGATTCGAGGCTGAGCCGACGGGGTTCGCGCCTATATCCTGTGCGGATGCGCATTCTCGTCACCGGCGGTGCCGGCTACGTCGGGTCAGTCTCGGTCGAACGCCTCGTGGCGGCCGGTCATGAGGTGACCGTTCTCGATGATTTCTCCAAGGGCCATCGAGATGCGGTCGCCCCGGGTGTCACCGTCGTCGAAGGTTCCTTCGGAGACCCGGGCGCCATCGGCGCCGCGTTGGAGCGCCGCCGGATTGAGGCCGTCCTGCACTGCGCTGCGAAGTCGCTGGTCGGCGAGTCGATGGAAGATCCGGCGACCTACTACCGGGTCAATGTCGTAGGCGGCATCGCGATGCTCGATGCGATGCGGCGCCTCAACATCGGACGCATCGTCTGCTCCTCGACCGCCGCCGTCTATGGCGTTCCGGAAACATCACCGATCCCGGAGGACGCCCCGCTGCGCCCGATCAACCCGTACGGAGAAACCAAGCGGACGTTCGAGGGCGCGATGGCCTGGTACGGGTCCGCCTTCGGTCTGCGCAGCGCCAGCCTTCGCTACTTCAACGTCGCGGGCGCGAGCGTCGAGAACGGCGAACGCCACGATCCGGAGACCCATCTCATCCCGATTGCCCTCTCGGCCATGGCGGGTGGGTCGCGCCTCACGCTCTTCGGGGATGACTACCCGACTCCGGACGGAACCCCGATCCGGGACTACATCCACGTGATGGACCTCGCGGACGGCCATCTGGCGGCACTCGAGGCCACGGCGCCGACCGATCCCCGGACCGATCAACCGCTGGTCTGCAATCTCGGGAGCGGCGGCGGGTTCAGCGTCAGGCAGGTCCTGGCAGCCATCGAAGGCGTCGTTGGCGCGCCGGTGCCGCATTCAGTCGGGCCGCGCCGCGTCGGCGACCCACCGGTGCTCGTGGCCGCGATAGAGAGGGCGTCAGAGATCCTCGACTGGCGCCCCGCGAGGTCGACGCTCGAGGAAATGATCGGCTCGGCCTGGACCTGGCGACAGCGCCACGACGGAGGCGCTTAGGTTCGCGGCGGTGACCGACGAGGAGCGAATCCAGGCTGCGTGGGTCGGCGATCCACCGAAACTCACCGGGAAGATCGAGCTCGCCGAGTACGACCCCGGCTGGCCCGACCTGTTCGATCGCGAGGCAATCCGGATCCGGCACGTGCTCGGCGAAGCGGTGATCCTCGTCGAGCATGTCGGCTCAACGTCGGTGCCGCGCCTGGCCGCGAAGCCGGTCATCGACATCCTCCTCGTCCTGCCGACCCCGGGCGACGAAGCAACCTACGCGCCGGCCCTCGAGGCCGCTGGCTACCGGCTGGTCATCCGGGAACCGGACTGGTACGAACACCGCGTGTTCAAGGGCCCGGACACGAATATCAACCTGCACGTGCACCCGCCCGACAGTCCCGAGATCGCGCGGATGATCGACTTTCGGGATCACCTCCGAATGCACGACGATGATCGACTCCTCTACCAATCAGAGAAGCGACGGCTCGCGGCGGGGGACTGGGATTACGTCCAGAGCTACGCGGATGCGAAGACCGAGGTTGTGGAGGCGATCATCGCGAGGGCCCAGTCCAAGGGCTGATCCCGCGGGCGCCGCATGAGCCGAGCGGCGAGGGCCGGCGCGGCGAGGGGTTCCGATTGCTGGCCGGAACTGCGCCCCTGGCCCGGCGCGGCGGTGCGGCCCCTGGGTACGTCGCGGCGAGGACCGCCAACGGTCACGCGTCGGGTTCTGGCCCGACATTCATGCCACATCGACATCCCCAGACGCTAAGGCCGGTTTGCGGGCCATTTCCGCGACAAGATCGCCGGCCACGGCCTACGTCTGAGCACGAAGCTGTCGTTCCACGGGTCCGTGGGAAGCAACTTCTGGAATCTACCGGGCCTTAGCGACCCCCGATGTCGATATGGCAGACAAGCGGCGCTTGGGTCGGCTTGGGTCGGCTTGGGTCGGCGCGGTCGATCGGGCGATCGAGCAGGCAACTCGGCCCGGGCCACGCCGCCCGGCACCTCCCCTAGCGTGGCTCGAGCGGCGCGGCTGACGGGGACAGACGATCCGGGGGGACCTCGATCTCGACCTCGCCGGAGCCGGACCACTGATCGGAGACCGGTCGGAGCAGCCAGGCCCCGATGAGCATCGTCACCAGGAGGCTCAGCACAGCCACCTGATAGGCGCCGTTGCCGAGGGCATCGAAGGTCCACAGCAGGATCAGCCCATACAGCAGCTGGCCGATCACCTGCGTGCCCTTGCCGACCAGCCCATACAACCCGAAGAACTCGCCGAGTCGCGCGGGCGGCGAGAGCCGGAGCATGAATACGCGATCGGCCACCTGGACGCCGCCGAGCCCACTGCCCAGGATGCCGCCAGCGATGAGGAACAACGCGATCCCGACGGCACCGCCGATTCCGATCGAAATGCCGCCAAGGACCAGGCCAACGGCCCAGGACCACAACACGACCATGAGCGTTCGCTTGGGTCCCCAGCGATCGACGAGCCAACCCCAGAAGAAACTCGCCGCCACGGCAACCACGGTCAACCCGAGCAACACGAGGTTCGCGACCTTCGGGGTCATGCCCATTGCGTGAACCGTGACCACGCTCATCACGACGATCACCGTGTTCACGGCATCGGAGTAGAAGAATCGACCGAGCAGGAACCGGCTGAGACCCGGCACACCGCGCGCATGTTCGATCGTCTGGAAGATCTGCCCGATCGAGCCGGTGATCTCGGCCCGGGTCAGCTTCTCACCGGTCGCATCTTCCTTTACGAACACGAAGATGGGGATCGCGAAGAACGCGAACATGACAGCGGCCAGTCGAAATCGATCCTCAACGGGGACATCGAGCAGGAAGATCGCCAGACCCACCACGATCGTGCCCAAATACCCGACGGCCACACCGATCCCCGACAGCTTCCCGCGCGAGGTCGGCCGGCTGACGGTACGGAGCGTCGCGTCGTAGTAGATGAGCGATGCCTGGTAGGCGAAGTTGGCGACGATGAAGAGCACGAGCCCACCGGTCGCGCCCACATCCGCAATGAACGAGGTGGCGCCAACGCAGAGCGCCGTGAACGCGAGCAGGAACGGCAGGCGCTGACCTCCACGATCGGAGAGCGCGCCGAGAACGGGCGAAACCAGAGCGTTGAGTCCGACACTCACCACGATGCCGACGCTCAACAGGAAGTTGCCGTCTCGCTCCCCGAACTGTCCGGTATCGGTCAGCCACAGCCCGATGGCCCCGGACACCACCGCAAAGCTGAAGATCGTGTTCGCGAAGTCATACATCGCCCAAGCCGTGGGAACGCGAGCCTGATCGGACGGCGTGAGGGCTCCCATGGCGCGACTCGGAGCAGTCAAGCGCCGGGTGATGGCCAGGCGGCGGTTGAGGGCGGCGAGGCGCTGCATCGGCTGTCTCCCAGATCGTTGGGCCAATCGGGGCGCGTGACCCTCGGGTGGGCCATGAAGCGCGGCTCGCGGCGACATCAGGGGACGCCGGGTGCCTTTCGCGGATCATAGACGGGACTTCCCGCAATGGAATATCGATCTCGCCGCTCAGCGTGGGGCGAGGTGCGGTCGCGGGGCGCGGCGCCGGACGTCGGCCGAGGGGCGAGGGGCGAGAGGCCGCAGGGCGGCCGCGGGGCGCGGCGCCGGGGTCCGGCCGCGGGGCGACCGTAGGCGCTGGCAAGGTCCGACGCTCGTCGCCGTCCCGCTACGAGCGGTACGATGCCCGCATGCCTACCGAAGCGGCCCTCGTTCTCCCGGCGGATCTCAGGCCGATGCCCTACGGCAGTCGCACCAACTTTCGGAGCATCCGGGATGGCATCTGGGAACCGTTATGGGGCGGTCGCCGCGTCCTGATCGATGCGCTCGGGACGGACATTGCGATCCGCGACGAACAGGGTGAGTCAATCGAGGGCTATGACCTCCTGCGGGACGCCATGCGTGCCGCGACCCTCGCAGACGAAGTTGTGCTCGACGGGTACCTGCTTCCGGCTCCGCTCCGCGACACCACGGGCGAGGAATCCGTCATGGGCCTGGATTCCATCGAGTCCGTCGGGCAGATGCGCCGGCTGTTCCTGATGGGTGCGCGCAGGACAGGCCGAGCCCACGCGATCGAGGCCGCCGAGATCCGGCGGGTCGCGCTCCCCTCGTCGTCCCCGACCGCTTTCGTGGCCGTGGACCTGTTATGGCTCGATGGCGACCCGCTGATCGACGTGCCACTGGCCGAGCGCAAGCGGCTGCTCGACGGCGTGATCCTCGACGGGGAGGTGGTCCGCAAGACGGTCGCGGTCCGGCCACCGGTCGAAGCCTGGTACGGCCAGTGGCGCGCCCTGGGATTCCGCGAAGTTGCAGTAAAGGGCGCCAACAGTCGCTACGTCCCCGGGAAACCGAACGGGGAATGGGCGACCGTCCTGATCCCGCGGCGCTGACGGGCCGCGCCACGCCACGCATGCCACGCCGTGCCCCGTGGATTGCCTCCGATGGTAGGGTGAGCCATGCCCCAATCGACGCTGACCCCCGCGATCCGCGAACAGATCGCGCGCCTCGACCGAGCGGACATCATGGTCGGGATCCCCAGCTTCAAGAACGCGGCGACCATCGGCTACGTGGTCCGTGCGGCCCAGGCCGGCCTTGTCCAGTACTTTCCGGACCTGCGACCAGTCGTCGTCAATTCGGACGCGGGCTCGCCTGACGGAACGCAGCGCGTGGTCATCGAGACCGAGCCGCCCGACTACATCGAGGAGATCCTCCTCGTCCGGCCGACCAACAAGCTCTCGCGCGTGTCTCTGACCTATCCGGAGATCGACGGCGTCGGCGGCAAGGGCGCGGCGCTCCGAACGATCTTCGAGATCGCCGACGCGCTGCAGGTCCAGGCGCTCGTGGTCGTCGACTCGGATCTTCGATCGATCCTGCCCGAGTGGGTGGAGCTGCTGGCGGGGCCGATCCTCAAGGGCGGCTACGACTTCGTCGCTCCGCTGTACTCCCGGTACAAGTACGACGGCACGATCACGAACACGGTCACCTACCCGCTCACGCGGGCGCTCTACGGACTTCGCATCCGCCAGCCGATCGGCGGCGACTTCGGGGTGAGTGGCGATCTCGTCAAGCACTACCTCGAGGCCGACGACTGGACCCCCGATATCAGCAAGTTCGGGATCGACATCTGGATGACCACCACCGCGCTCGCCGGCGGGTATGCGATCTGCCAGGCGCGCCTCGGTTCGAAGGTCCATGACCCCAAGGATCCGGGCTCCGATCTCGGGCCGATGTTCCGGCAGGTCGTCGGGACGATCCTTCGCCTCGCGGTCCTTCATGCGGATCGGTGGGAGGACTCGAAGAGCAGCCACGACGTCCCGTCGTATGGATTCGAGCGCCTCGCCGATCCGCCGCCGCTCGACGTCAACACCATTCGGTTGCTCTCGGAATTCCACGGCGGGTCGCTGACCCTGGCTGACACCTGGCGGACGATGTTCGCGTCGGCAAATGTCGAGGAGATCCTCGAACTCGCCGTCGAGGCCGGGGAGACGGCCGAAGCCGCTCGCGTGAAACTCGACATGGATGCCCCCGGCGCCCCTACCCCCACGACCGCGCAGATGGCCGACTCGGTCGCCGGCTTCCATTTCCCGGACGACCTGTGGGCTCGCACCGTCTATGACATGGTCATCGCCGCACGACGCGATCCCGCGGGTGTCGACCGGATGGTCGCTGCGTTCGTGCCGGTCTATTTCGGACGCGTGGCGAGCTTCATCGTCGAAAACCGGGACCTGACCACCGACCAGGCCGAGGAACGGGTGATGCGCCAGGCCCGCGAGTTCGAATTGCTCAAGCCGTACCTGGTCGATCACTGGAACGCCGAGGCCCCGGACCCGGCTGACGGCGCGGCGGCCGACGCCGGGGCTGAGGCTGAGGCTGGTGCCGCAGCGGCGGCCGCGCTGACCGGGGCCGGCAGCGAGAGCGGCGAGTGACCACCCAGCCGATGCCCATCCGGATCCTGATCCCGGTGGCCAACCCGGCGACTGCCGAGGAACTGATCAGCCTGGGCGCGGATCTGCTCGAGCCGCGCGCCGGCGAGCTGACGGCGCTTGGGATCGTCGAAGTGCCCGAGGGGATGGCCCTGTCCGAAGGGGCGACACGGGCACGACATGCGCGACGGCTGCTCCAGCGCGTCCTGGATTTCGCGCCTGATGGCACGCCGATCCACCCGATCGTCCGGATCGGACGGCACGCGGCCGAGGGCATTGTCGAGGCGGCTGCCGAACTGGATGCCGACCTGATCGTGTTCGGGTGGGGCGGCAAGGCACCCAATGGCCGTGATGGTCAGGCCGTGCCCTTCTCGCCGACGATCGATGAGGTGGTGCGCGATTCGCCCTGCGACATCGCTGTGGTCAAGCAGCGCGGTGCCGGGGAGATCAAGCGGATCATGGTCCCGGTCCGCGGCGGACCGCACGCGGAGCTGGCGATTCGATTCGCGAACGCCATCGCCGAACGCCGCGGCGCGCAGCTCGTTGCCCTGCACATCGTCCCGCCGGGGATCACGATCGCCGTTCGCGCCCAGGCGGAGCGAGCCCTCCAGGCCTTCGTACGGCAGCACGCTACCGTCGCCACGGAGACGGTGGTTCGCGAGGCCGCCAACGTCCGCAACGCCATCGTGAAAGAGGCGGATCGGGCGGATCTCGTGGTGATGGGCGCGGCGGCGGCGCCGACCTCGGGTGACGCGTCGTCGCACCTGTTCGGGGCGATGCCCGAGGCCATCGCGACGCGATCGAAGTCGACCGTCATCGTCGTGAAGACGCGCGAGTCGATCGGTCGCCAGACCTTCGAGCAACTCGCCTCGCGCGCCGAGACCCTGGCGGCGGCGGACCGGGCCGCGGAGGAGGCGCGGGCGGTGCCGACCCGCGTTGACCGCTGGTTCGGTGAATCGAACTTCCACCACAGCGAGTTCTCCGATCTCCGACGCCTGGCCCAGCTCAAGGAGAAGCAGGGCCTGACGGTCAGCCTCGTGCTCCCGACCCTCAACGAGGAGGAGACCATCGGGCCGATCGTGCGCCGGGCCATGCGGGACATGGTCGGCCGGATCCCGCTCCTCGACGAGATCTTGGTGATCGATTCCGCATCAAAGGACAGGACCCGCGAGATCGCGGAAGCCGAGGGAGCAAGGGTCGTCCAGCACCCCGACGTGCTGTCGCGCTATGGATCGTTCCACGGCAAGGGCGAGGCGCTCTGGAAGTCGCTCTTCGAGACCACCGGCGACATCGTGGTCTGGGCAGATACGGACGTCCGGAACTGGCACCCGAGGATGGTCTACGGGACCCTTGGCCCGCTCCTCCATGAGCCGCGCCTGCAATACGTAAAGGGCTACTACCAGCGCCCGATCGTGGAGGGCGGGGTCCTTCGCGAGGGTGGCGGCGGCCGGGTGACCGAGCTCGTGGCGCGGCCCTTGATCAACCTCTTCTACCCGGAACTGTCGGGTTTCATCCAGCCCCTCGCCGGCGAGTACGCCGGGCGCCGTGCAATCCTCGAGCAACTCCCGTTCTTCACGGGCTATGCCGTCGAGATCGGCCATCTCATCGACATCGCCGAGCGCGTCGGGCTCGAGGGTCTCGGCCAGGTGGACCTCGATCGGCGGGTGCACCGCAACCAGGAGCTCGAGGGCCTCTCCCGGATGAGCTTCGTGATCCTCCAGGCCGTGATGAAGCGCCTCGAGGAACTGCGAAAGGCGCGGCTATTCGCCGAGCTCGGGTCGACGATGAAGCTGCCGCGCTCCGGCCGCGGCCGCCTGTCGCTCGAGGTCATCGAACTTGCCGACATGGAACGGCCACCGATGATCCGGATCCCGGAATACCTCGAACGACGGAATGTGCCGGAAGGCGACGAATCGCCGGCTCGATGAGGGTGATCATGGCGCCGGATTCCTTCAAGGGGTCCCTGACCTCGGTCGAGGTGGCCCAGGCGCTTGCCCACGGGTGGCGTCGCGTTCGACGTGGAGATGAGATCGTGCTGGCCCCCCTTGCCGACGGCGGCGAGGGCACGCTCGAAGCGATCGCGGCCACGGGTGAATGGACCTGGCAGACGGTCGACGCCACGGATCCGATCGGCCGGCCGGTGGCGGCTCGGTGGCTGCGCTCCCTTGACGGTGAGCGCGCCGTGGTGGAGCTCGCGAGCGCCTCGGGATTGTCCCGGCTCAAGCCCGGCGAACGGGATCCGTTCGGGGCTTCGACCCGCGGCACCGGCGAGGTCCTCGTGGCCGTCCTGGACGCCGGGATCCGGCACATCGTCCTCGGGATCGGCGGCAGCGCGACGAGCGACGGTGGCCGCGGGATCCTCGAGGCGCTGGGGGCGCGGGTAACGGATCACGCGGATGGCACCGTGCGCGTGGACCTCAGTGGACTGGACGCCCGGCTGCGCGATGTCGAACTCCGGATCGCGTGCGATGTTACGAACCCGTTGCTGGGCGTGGACGGGGCGGCGGCGACCTACGGGCCGCAGAAGGGCGCCGATGCGGCGGCGGTCACAGTGCTGGATGCCCGCCTCGCGCGGTGGGCCGATGCGCTCGATGCGGCGACGGGACGGAACGAACGGCAGACCCCCGGCGCCGGAGCGGCCGGCGGCACGGCCTTCGGATTGCTCTCCGTGCGCGCCTGGTTCCGAACCCTCGAGCTCGTCCCGGGCGTGGATCTTGTGGTCGACGAGACCGGCCTCCGTGATCGGCTCGCGGGTGCGGACCTGGTGATCACGGGCGAGGGTCGGATCGATGCCCAGACCGCGTTCGGCAAGACTGCGATGGGCGTTGCGCGCCTGGCTCGGGAAGTCGGGGTGCGATGCGTGGCCGTCGGCGGTGGCGTCGAACCCGAAGGCGTGGCCGCGCTCGAAACCTTCGGGGCCACGGTCGTCCCAGTCTGGGAGCGACCGGTACCACTGGCCGAGGCATTGGCCGCCGGGGCCGCACCGCTTGTCGAGTGCGGCGCGAGGATCGCGGCCACCTTTCCAGATCTTGACTAAGTCACTGGACTAAGTCAACATACGCCCATGGCACAGATCGTCAACGTGCACGACGCAAAGACCCACCTGTCTCGATTGCTCGCGCGGGTCGAATCGGGAGAGGAAATCATCATCGCTCGTGCCGGGCGGCCGATTGCGCGCCTCGAACGAATCGAGATCGTTCGGCAGCAGCGAAAGCCTGGTAACGATCGCATCGTGATCCATCCAGATTTCGACGACCCTGTCCCCGAGTGGGATCCGGATTACATGCATCCTGGCGACCCGATGCGCGACCTGATCAAGTGAGGGTGTTGCTGGATACGCACACCTTCCTCTGGTGGAACTCGAGTCAGGGGTCGAGACTTTCTGTCCGAGCCCGAGAGGTCCTCGAGCACATCGACACAGACGGGTTGGTCAGCGTTGTCTCGGCGTATGAGATCGCGATCAAGGCCGCTCGCGGCGCGCTCGAACTCCCCGCGGAACCTTCCCGATACGTGCCCGACCGCCTCGCCCGCCATGGCTTCGCGGCCCTCCCAATCGAGTTGCGCCACGTGCTGCGCGCCGGCTCGCTTCCCTTTATCCACCGAGACCCATTCGACCGATTGCTCGTGGCACAGGCCCAGCTTGAGGACATCCCGATCATTACCGTGGACCCGGCGATCGCCCAATACGATGTCGAGGTCATCTGGTAATGCCGCCACGCCCTCCGACAACGCCGGCCAAGCCATCCACCGCCAAGCGGCCAGTCGCGAAGAAGCGGAAGAAACGCCGCGCACCGGATCCGGGCAGGACCTGGGCCCGTCGCCTGGACCGCACCCGCCCGAACCTGGTCGCGGATGTGCTCGCCGGCCTCGCCACCATCTACGGCCATCAAACCTGGGAGCAGCGCCTGGACCCGACCAGCGAGCTGATCCTGACGATCCTCACCCAGAACACGGCCGATACGAACGCCGAGCAAGCCTTCGAATCGCTCAGGGACGCGTATCCGTCCGGGCTCGCGACGGAGCGCCACATTCCCGGACCCGGGTGGGGCGGCGAGGGTCTGTCCGACGGGGCACCGCCGGACTGGGCTGCCGTCGAATTCGCACCCATCCAGGAGCTCGTCGATGTCATTCGACACGGCGGCCTGGCCAACCAGAAGGCCCCTCGGCTCCAATCGACCCTGCGCTCGATTCGGGAGGCGCGGGGCGACTACTCGCTCGAATTCCTCGGCGAGATGGCTCCCCTCGAGGCCCGCGGTTGGCTGACCGCGCTCGACGGGATCGGCAAGAAGACGGCCTCGGTGCTGTTGATGTTCTCGTTCGGCATGCCGCTCATGGCCGTCGACCGGCACGTCGAACGGGTCTCCCACCGGGTCGGCCTGATCCCGGTAAAGACAAATGCCGACGACGCGCATGACCTGTTCCTGGCGATGCTCGCGCCCGAGCAGATGTACGAGTCACACGTGAACCTGATCCGGCACGGCCGTGTGATCTGCCACGCGCGGAACCCGACGCACGAGATCTGCCCGCTCCGGGACCGCTGTCGGTTCGTGGACCCGAAGGCACCCTAGGTCCAGGAGCCCTGGGCGCCGGGGCGGTTCGGCCGCGATCGATCTGGTTGATCGATACAGCCTCGAATCAGCGCGCCAGTCCCCCGATTCTGCCGAATCTGACGTTTGGCCGAGCGTGATTGCCCATCGCCCGATGAATGAGGTCGATCACAACTCAGATAGTGGCGAGGGACGGTAGACCGGCGACCTGACGGTGAGGCTTGATCAACGCCATCCCGATCGTCCGGGCCCGATCGAGCGCATGAAGTCCGCGTAGTCAAGATAGGGTGCTGCGGAGCGCCGGCCATCGATCCGAAGTGCACCGCACCACGCTCGCCGGCGTGAGCGCGGGTCGACCATGGCGATGGCCCGCCCCGTCTCCGCGGAGTCGGGCTCACCGGAGTCGGGCTCACCGCTCACGACCGTCCCGACATGGCGCGCCCTCAGCGGGAAGCCGGCCTCGATCGACGCTCGGTTCGAGGCAATACGCAGGTCGTTTGCCTGGGTCGCAAGGAGCAGCAAGCAGCCGATCTGTCGCTTAGGGCGCCACCCGAACCTCCGCGCCGCAGCCCATGCCTCCCGCTCGTACCAACCAAGGCTCCGCTCAATCTGGCCCAGGTCGTGGATCTCGGTCTTGATCTCGATGACGAGCAGCACACGGCTGACCGGGTGGCATGCGAGGAGGTCGATCCAGCCGCGCGAGCGATCCTCTCCCACCTCGACTTCGACGCGAGTTTGCCATCCGGCCCGGCGCAATCGCGCGACAACGCAAGCCCCGAGTCGTGCGTGGGCCGGATCGCGCTGGCGCTCGCGGTCGCCGAGGTACGGGGCATCGACTTGGACGACGAGGCGTGCGCCCATCGCGCCCAGCAAGCTCGAGGCGGTCGAGAACGTGAGGTCGCGAACGACGCCGCGCTCGACGAGGCAGACCATCGACTGAGACGTGGCCGATCGCCGCCCGAGCTCCCGCTGCGACCAGCCGATCGTCGTCCGGATCTTGCGAACCATGGAGCCGACTGCGACGACGTGGTTCGTATGATTGATCATGGGTTGTTCTACCGCGGGGCGCTCACCTGAGGATTACCCGCCCGCGACCCGGCCTTGACTGGGCGCTGCCGAGATTGCCAGGAACGGCGGGTCGCCCTTCGCCCGGGAATCGGAGTGGCTAGGGGCGGCTCGAGGGGCGGCGGGCACTCGCTCCTCCTTCGCGCTTCGCCCCTCTGTTCGCGCTTCGCCCCTCTGATCGACGTGGCTCATCAGTTCTGAGTCATTTGAACGCGGCCGTGCCCCGATCCTGACGAATCTGTGGGGTGGCCGAGCGCGTATCCCCGGCATCTGATGAATGGCGTCGATCGCGACCGAAGGATCGCGGCGAGCGGATCGCGGCGAGCGGATCGCGGCCGAACGGATCACGGTCGGGACTGAAGTGCACGACACCGGTGCATCCAGGACACGGCAACCGCCCGCCTATACTCGGGCCATGATGACCGGCGGCCGATGGAGCGACGGTGGATCGCCGCGAATCCTGCTCGTTGACGACGATCCCAACCTGCTGGTGCTCCTCGCGGACCAACTCCGGGCCGACGGGTTCGAGATCCAGACCGCCCGCGACGGCGAGGAGGCGCTCCGACGGCTGCGAAGCGGCTGGCCGGACCTCTTGATCGTGGACATGATGATGCCGCGCATGGACGGTCTGACGCTCGCGCGCGAAGTGAAGGCGCAGGCCGACCTCCCGATCATCGTCCTGTCGGCGATCGAAACGGCCGACAGCAAGGCTGACCTCCTCGATGAGGTCGCCGAGGACTACGTCACCAAGCCCTACCACTACCCGGAACTGCGAGCGCGGATCATCCGTGTCCTTCGAAGGCTCGGCGACAAGGTCCCGCGGCGAGAACTGGTCCTGGGCCCGGATCTGTCCCTCGAGCTGCATCGGCGAACCGCGACCGTTCGCGGAGAGGCGGTCCAGCTCACGCCGACGGAATCGCGGCTGCTCTACGCGCTTGCGGCCAACCCGGGGCAGACGGTGACCACGGAAACGCTGCTCGACCGTGGCTGGACGGACACCGAGAACGCGGATCCGTCCTACGTGTGGGTCACGATGCGGCGCCTGCGCCAGAAGATCGAGCCGGATCCAAATCGACCCGTCCACCTGGTGACGGTGCGCGGCATCGGCTATCGGCTCGTTCAGCTCGAATCGGCTCTGTCGGGTCACGCACCCGAAGCCGAGGCCGACGAAGCGCAGGCGGCCGGAACCGAGGCCGACGGGTGAGGGACGGCTCGCAGTGAGGGATGGCTCGCAAGAGCGGCCGGAGGACCCGGACCTCCAGCGGATCGGGCCGCGGTACTCGTTCCGAGCGCGATTGACCGCGGGCCTTCTGGCCGTGGCCGTGGTGCCGCTCGCGGGCTTCGGCCTGGTGCTCCTGACAGCTGAATTCGTTCGCTCCGGCGGGGTCGATTCAACGCTCAGCGGCCTGGTCCTGTTCTCGCTGGCCGCCGCGATCATCATCGCCGTCCTGTTTGCGTACGTCCTCTCGAACAACCTGACCAAGCCAATGCGAGCGATTGCCCGGGCCGTCGAGCGCGTCTCGGCCGGTGATCTTTCGGTCCGGGTGGAGGTCGCCGGCGAGGACGAGCTTGCGGCGCTGGTCGAGAGTCACAATCGGCTCGCCGCGGACCTCGGGCGTCGCAACGCCGAGCTGGGCCGGATCCTGCTCGCCATCGGAGAAACCTCGCCTCGGGATGACCTCGAACGGCTCGTCTCTCACGCAGCCGCGAGCGCGCGATCGGCGTTTACCATGATCGATGCGGTCATTCACCTCGGCGATCCGATGTCCGTGCCGGTCGAAGAGGTCGTGCCCGGCGAGACCAGGCAGATTCGCGCGGTTCTCGCCCTGCCGGACGAGCGGGTCGGCGTGCTTGTCGGCCACCTGCCCGCAACGCGCTCGTGGGATCGGGCCGATCAGGATCTTCTCGAGCTCTATGCGAGCGAGATCGCCGTGGCGATCCGGAACGCCCAACTGTTCGGCCAGGTCCAGGACCAGACCGCCCGGCTGGTGGCGCTCGATGCCGCCAAGGACGACTTCCTGCGGGGGATCAGCCACAACCTCCAGACGCCCTTGACCAGCATCCGCGCCTACGCCGAACAGCTCCAGGACGAGCGCCCCGATCGCCGCCTCGCAATCATCACGGAGCAATCGGAACGGTTGTCGCGGATGGTTCGGCAGTTGCTGACGGTTTCGCGCCTTGAGGCCGGCACGCTCAAACCGCGCGTCGAGGTCGTGGCACTCGGGCCCCGCGTTCGACGAGCGTGGGAGGCACTCGGGGTGGCCGACGTGCCGTTCGACCTCGAGGACGAGGCGGCCGGATGGCTCGCCCTGGCCGACCCGGATCAGCTTGACCAGGTCCTCTGGGCGATCCTCGACAACGCCGTCAAGTACGGCGGCGGCGCACCGGTTCGGTGTACGGTTGGACCCGACACCGTGGCGCAGACACTGCGCCTGACGATCGCGGATTCGGGGCCCGGTGTGCCGGAGGAGCTGCAGGCAGCGGTCTTTGAGCGCTACGCCCGGGGTACGTCACCGGATCATCCGGGGGGGACGGGGATCGGACTCTACGTGGCCCGCGAACTCACCCGGGCCATGGCGGGATCGCTCGACCTTGAGCCGACGGGGTCAGGTCAAGGTGCGGCGTTCACGATCGTGCTGCCGGCCGAGGCATCCGCCGCCGGCGAACCGTGAGGATCGGTCAGGCGGGCGTCCAGCCGGCGCGTGGCGCGACCGGCCAGAGCAGATGCTTCGGGTCGATGCCCACGATCAGCCCCCCCGAAATCCCGAGGATCGGGCCGAGGAGATCGGGCGTCCCGAGGAAGCCCGAGATTATCGAGCCGAGGTACCACATGGCGTAGAACCAGAGTGCGGCGGAGGCAATGCGTTTCATGCGCAGGCTCATCTGGTGCCCGCATGGTCGAACCGGTGTCCGATCACCTACGCATCTACGCTTGCAGAAGTCTGATTGAATTCGGACTTTGGCTCGACGCCGTCGCGTTCAGCCAACCAGCGATAGCGTCCGTAGCCAATCGCCATGACCACGGCTCCAGCCGCGAGCCCGACGTCCGGGACGTGCACCATGAAGGCTGCGAACGAGGTCGTCGTCCAGGCGAGGAGTGCCCAGAGGACAAGACTGACTGTCGATCTCATGTCGCAACCATGCCTCGGGAACCACGATCCGCAATTGAGACCAACGTACCGAGTCAGGGCGTCGATCGTCCCGTCTGAACCGGGGTGTAAGGTCCCATGAAAGGTGACGCCGCGATACTCTGCTGAGCACAGCAATCGACCGAAGACAACAAGGGGAGCATCCGTGGTGAACGGAGGGCGGCGGCGGATGTCCGATGGGAGGAAGTTGCGCGAGGCCGGACAGTCCGTGGCGGAATTTGCGCTCGTGGCCGTCCCACTCCTGTTGCTACTCTTGGGAATCGTCCAGTTCACGTACCTGTACAACGCGCAAGTTGGACTCACGAACACGGTGCGCGATGTCGCCCGATACGGTTCAGCGCTGGTCGCCAACACGAACGGGACCGCATCGGCCAGCGCCACTCTGACCCGTGCGTTCCTGCAGACATCGCTCTCAAAGTACGTGACGCCGTTCGCGTCGGGTCAGGTCGGGAGCGGGACACAGGTGTGCTACAGCCCCTACACGGACCCGTCGGGGGCGAGCGCAGTGCGGGTCACGGTGACCGCCGAATACAACCATCCGTTGATCGTGCCGATCATCGGCGGCATCATCGACGGTTTCGACGGCACCTCAGATGGAGCTTTTCGGATTGCGGTCAGCAGCGACCTTCGAGTAGACAATCCACGCGAGCCGGTCCCGAATCTGTCTGCTCCTGCGTGTGCATCGTGACCGGTGCCCCGTCGACCGGAGCCGGACGGGAACGCGGGCAAGCCCTCCCCGAGTTTGCGCTCGTCGTCCCGCTCTTCTTCCTTGTCATCTTCGGGATCATTCAGCTGGGTTTCCTGCTTGCCGGACAAAATGGGCTGACCAACGCAACCAGGGAGGCAGCCCGGTACGCCTCTACCCTGCCCACTCCCGACACTTCGGTCGCCGGGACGTGCGCTGCTGCCGGGAGCAACGGCGAAATAGTCTATTCGAGACTCAAGACGGTCAACCTCCCGCAATATATTCCCGGGATCCAGTCGGGGAACATCATCAGTGGGCCGGGGGCCCTCTCGGGCTGTGCGACCTGGGCGCAGTCTGGGACCGGAACCGGCGTCGCCTACTGCAAACGCGATAACGGCGACTCGACTTGGTCGATCCGCGTCCGAGTACGCGTCATCTATGCACATCCACTGTTCATTCCTTTGGTAGGTCAGATCTTCAGCTCGACCAATACCTTGCGGCTCGGCGCCGTTGAGGAGATGCGCGTCGAGGGGCCTAATCGATCTTCATCGAGCGCGAGTCTTGGAGGATTCACGACATGTCCCTAGGTCAGGTAGGTCGAAAGGCCGGCCGTGATGGAGGGCAGGTTCTCCCACTTACCGCCCTTTTCATGATCGTTCTGCTCGGCTTCACCGCACTCGCAGTCGACTACGGAACGTTTCTTCTTGCGAGGCGGGACTATCAGAACGTGTCCGACTCTGCGGCATTGGCCGGGAGCACGCATCTCGCTCGACCGATCACAAACGCCAAGCGAGCCGACGCTCGAGCAGCGGCATGGGAGGTAATCGGGCGGAAACTCGGCCTCACAGGCCCATTTCCGACGATAGATACGACGAGCGGGAGGCCATACGTAGAGGCTGGCTGGTCGGTCTGGGTTTCGACTCCGCCAACTGGCGCGGGCGCCAAGTACACAGGGAATTCGGCTATTACCGGCAGTTCGTCGGTCTTCGTTCGGGTCGAGAAGGTGAATCCCTCCTTTCTGGCTCGGGTGTTCGGGATCAATGGTCGGGTCATTGACGGCTGGGCTACGGCGGGCAATCTTCCGAGTCGATGGGCCGTGCTGGCTCTGTGCCCAAAGGGTGGGGCATGTCCGAGCAATACCGAATCGATCACGCTTTCAGGTACGAACACGCTCCTGCGGGTTGTCGACGGTGATCTGGGGAGCAACTGGGGGATGAAGATCGCGGGCAATGGGCAGTTGCAGCTCATCGGGGATTCGAACGCCTACCTTGCCGATCCATCCTGTAGCGCGAGTCTCTTCGACTGTTACCCAGACCCCACCAATGTGAACAACGGTACGAACACCGGAGCCGCCAACGCGCGCCTGGTGCAGACCCTGCCCGCAATCATCGATGATCCTAATTACCCGCTGCCATCCTGGATCGACAATTCCACGGCGGTCCCCTTCAGGGGCGACTCGAACCATGACGTGACGATCCCCAACGGAACCGGCGTCACCTTGAATCCGACGACGGCGAACGTGTCGTGTGGCACCGCTAGCCCCATCCGGATCGGCCCGGGTCGCTATCGGGACATTGCGCTCCAAGGGTCCAATTCGTGTGTGATTCTCGACCCGACCTTCGGCCTCACCGCAAATCAACGGCCGGGGATCTTTGTCATTGATCGCGACATCGACATCGGGAACAACTCGTTCCTGATCGGCGACGGCGTGACGATCTTCTTCAGCACCAGCGCCAGGCCCTTCAACCCGACGGGCTCGATTGTTCTGAACAACGGAAACGCGCTGAACGTCATCAACCAATCCTCGACCGTGATACCGGCCGGCGCGGTGAAGTTCGGCGCATGGACGACGAGGGGTACATCGCCTTGGTCGTTGGCCGCCGGGTCTCCGGTGACCACCACGTGGACCACCCCAACGGGCAGCGATGTCGGGGTCACGTTCTACGTTCGCCTGCTGTCGAATGGCTCGCCAACAAACATCTTTCAAATGGCCGGCCAGTCCGGGATCATCTTCCAAGGCGTGCTGTATGGGCCGAAGGACAACATCATCGTGAATGGCGGCACGAGCCAGGCAGCCGTGGGGCAGATTGTCGGTTGGACCGTGTCATACGCAGGAAACGTAACGATCGGGCAGACATATGACGGCCCAGCCGAAGCTCGTTCCTACCTCCTCGAACCAAGAACGGGGCAGGGAGACTAGGCCTGCGAAAGTAGTCGGAGTCCAACTCATCAGGTGACCGAGATCGGCGACCGAATGCGTACTCGGTAGCCATTCGGGTCGGGGACCCGGGAGCCGCGTTTCACCACGAGTGAGGCGCGGCTCCTTCGATTCCGGCGAGTGCACAGCAGGTCCGTGCGGATCGGTCCGGTGAGAAGATCGGTACTTCTGAGTTCAGAAACTACCCCTACTGGGCTATGCGCCAGCGCACCGCGGCAAGTCATCGTGCAAGGAAGCGACGCCAATCTTCAGAGCGTCAACCGAAGCACCGAGGCTCCGCGAACAAGATGGGTATCAAAAGGTTTCTCCGCCGCCGACGCGAACGATCACTGGGTCAGAGCCTGGTGGAGTTCGCCATCGTGCTGCCCGTGTTTCTCGTGATTGTTTCGGCGGCTGTCGATTTCGGTCGCATTGCGTACGCACGAATCACGATTGCCAACGTCGCCCGTGAGGCCTCGTTCCAGGCAGCGCAGACCCCGACCTCGTACCTCGCCGGCCAGGCCTGCAACCCCAGCACCAACATGGTCATCTGTCGAGGCATCCTCGAGTCAAAGGGGTCGGTGGTCACCGTCAACCCGGCCGACATCACGCTGACCTGCTCACCTAGTTGCACGGGCGCGATGGGCAACACGGTCACGGTCAGGGCCGTCGGCACCTTCAACCTCCTGACACCGATCATGGCTGCCTTCTTCGGTGGCACCACGGTGACGTTCAGCTCCTCGGCGACGAACCAGATCAACGCCCTCCCGCCGACGACCACCACGACGACCACCACGACTTCGACCACGACGACTTCGACGACCACGACGACTTCGACTACGACGACTTCGACTACGAGCGTGTCGTGCTCTGGAGTCAGTGCTGGCTTCACGCTCTCGAGCTCCCCGTCAACCAACAAGTCCCCGGTCACGGTCACCGTCACCGACACAAGCACCTACAACCCGCTGTGCTCGACGGTCTGGGCCTGGAACTGGGGTGACGGCGTCACGACCTACGGGAAGATCCAGTCACCGCACACCTACACCAACTCGACCGGTCAGCCCGGCAATACCAAGACGTTCAACCTCACGTTGACGGTGACGAGCGGGTCATTCACCAGCACCAGCGGTGCGGTCACAATCTCGGTGATCCGATGAGCAGCCCGATGCTGTCCTCGAGGACGCGACGACGCCGTGACGGCCAGCGTGGCCAGGCCCTTGTCGAATTCTCGCTGGCCCTCATCCCGTTCCTGTTCATGTTGATGGCGGTCCTCGACCTGGGCCGCGGGATCTACACCAACAATGGCGTGGCCCAAGCGGCCCGCGAGATTGCCCGGGCCGCAAGCGTTCACCAGTGCGTCGGGCCGTGCACCACCGCCACGTGGTCGGCCGAGACGACGGCGGTCTTCAACACTCAGAAGGTTCTCGTCCCAGGGCTCGCGTCGACCGGCGTCACGATCACCTGCGTCGATGTCGGTGATGTCGCCGTCACGATCGCCGCCGGAGGGTCATGCCCCTACCGGGACTACATCAAGGTCACCACGACCACCACCTTCCGGCTCGTCAGTCCGCTGCTGCCGGTGCCCAATCCACTCACCGTGAGCTCAACGGCTCACGTCCAGGTCCCGTGACCAAGGAGTCGCACGTCATGTCTCGTCCCACGCTCGCCGGCCACCCGCCGGCCACCCGCCGCTCTCGCCGGGAGCGGGAGCACGGACAGATGCTCGTCATCTTCGCTCTCGCCCTGATTGCACTCGTTGGGATGGTCGGCCTGATCATCGACGGCGGCGATTCGTTCCTCCAGCGGCGCGATCAGCAGAACGTTGCCGATGCGGCGGCCATGGCAGCCGGGTACGCAAGCGCCAACAGCCAGGACGCCACCGCGGCGGCCAAGACCGTGGCTGCGGCAAACGGGTACACGGATGGTGTGAACGGAACCACTATCACGGTGACCATCGCTTCCGGGTCGATCAAGGTCGATGTCAGCAAACCGCATCAGAACTACTTCGCCGGAGTCATGGGTTTCGCCTCGTGGGGCGTGTCGACCACGGCGAGCGTTGAGGCCGGGCTACCCAATGGTGCCTACAACCCGATGCCGTTGATCTTCAACAAGAAGGCCTTCGACAATCCGGCCAACAAGAACAGCAACACGCCGGGCACGTTTGATGAACCCGGCGTCGGCAACGCCGACGTCCCGTCAACAAGCACGTCCTTCAACTGGACGATCTTCTGCACAGCGAACGGCAATCCATGCAATGCCAACTCGAATGGCGTGGACGACATCATCAACAACAACGGCACCGGGACGACGATCTACCTCCTTGACCAGATCGGCCCGCTGAACGCCGGAGCGCATACCACCCTGTTCAGCAGCCTGTCCAGCGTCGTGGGTAGCGCCTACCCGGTCGCCATCGTCGACGACAGTGGTGCCGTGCAGGGTTGGGCTTGGTTCCACATCACCGGCTCGGTGGGTGGAAGCACCAAGCAGATCAGCGGCTGGTTCGAGGAGCAGGTCAACCCTGGACCCATGGTCATCACCGCCGGACACGGCGCTGCCCTGGGCAACTTCGGCGCCTACAGCGTCAAACTCACGAACTGACCGAGGGCGAACGCCCACCATCTCGCCGGGGAAACACGGAGCCGCGTCCGCAAGGGCGCGGCTCCGCTGCATCCGGGGCTCGAGAGGTTCGAGAGGCGCGCGCGCCGTGCCCTACTGGAGGGCGCCACCCGGCAACGGGTCGCCGGTCTCTCCTGCGAGGGTCACCGCGCCCGCGGCAGTGACCTCGAAGGTCCAGTGGTGCTTGTTGATGCAGCCCGCCGGACAATCGCCCCATCCGTTGGTGAACGTGATCCGGAAGCCCCCGCCGGTCAGCGCTTCGGACGTCCACCAGCTCGACGCCCCGATCAGGGCCGCCGACTGCTCCGCGAACCCAAGGAACCGCTGATCGACTTCCCCGACGCGAGTGGCCGCCTGCTGCGGGGTCGTGATCGCCTGTCCGGGCCCCTTCACCGGCGGGGGTGTCGGCGTGGCACCGCCACCACCCCCACAGGCGGCGAGAATCACCGCCAGGGTCAACGTCATGGAGATGGGTGCGACGAGTGATCGAAAGTGCTGTCTGTTCATGACGCGGAGACGGCGCACCGAGGCCGGCGGTTCCCGCCTGAATCGATACGATGCCCGCGTGAGCCTCCCCGTTCCCCTCCCCAATGCGCGCCGGGTGACTCGGCTGTCCCTGCCCCTCATCGGGGCATTCGTGGTCGGCGCCATCGCCTACGGCGGGCTGTACACGTTCCCGGCGCTGTCCGTGGCCTTCGCCGAGGAATTCGGCGTGAGTCGAACCGTGGCCGTCACGCCATGGACCATGTTCCTGCTGGTGACTGCGCTGTCGAGCCCGCTCCTCGGCCGAGCCTATGACGAATTCGCGGATCGGGACCTGCTGACCGCCTCGATGGTGCTGCTGGCCGCCGGCTGGCTCGCGATGTACCTCGCCCCGGATATCTCCATCGTGATCCTCGCCTACGCGGCGTTTCATGCTCTCGGGCTGCAGTTGGCCTTCATCGGCACGACGACGGCGATCGCGCGGCGTTACGCAGGGGTTTCCGGGCTGGCCCTCGGGATTGCGTACGCGGGTCCCGGGATCGGCGTCGCCGTGGCGCTGCCACTCGCCGCGGGACTGATCCAGACGGCTGGCTGGCGTTCGACGTCGCTGGTGTTCCTCGGCGCGTCGCTGGTCGGCGTCATCTTCGTCTGGCTGATGACGGCCGGACCGAGGATCCTCGTGCCGGCGCGGACTCCTGCGGGCAGGTCAACCCGCGAGCGAGAGAGCGAGCAAGCGGCCCAGGCCGTAGGCCTCCATGAGACAGCGGCGCCTGGCGCGGTATCCGCGAGCTTCGAGCCACTGCCGGCCGGCAGTGGCAGCGCAACTGCCCGGTCCAGCATCCGTCGCATCGTCCGGACGAGGCGTTTCTGGGCCCTGTTCATGGGGGCGGTCGCGATCGGCATGTTCGACGAGGGTGTGCTCCAGGCGTTCCTGCCTCATGCCGTGCTCATCGGGCTCGGTGCCGACTTCGGGGCCAGCGCCCTCGGTATCCAGGCCCTCGCCTACGTCGGCGGGCAGGTGGTCGGCGGATTCCTGTCCGATCGTCTC
>JANMPD010000119.1:0-1808 GCA_031369685.1 Chloroflexota bacterium
TCCGAGCGGCTGCGGCAAGACCACAACCCTCCGGATGATTGCCGGATTCGAGCAACCGACCGAGGGGGAAATCCTGATTGCCGGGATCCCGGTCGCGGGCGTACCCCCGTATCGCCGCAACGTGAACACCGTCTTCCAGCACTACGCGCTGTTTCCGCACATGGATGTCGCTCGCAATGTCGGCTACGGGCTGCGCCAGGTGGGCGTCTCGAAGGACGAAGAGCGCCGACGGGTCGGCGAGGCGCTTGATCTCGTCCGTCTCGCCGGCTATGACCATCGCCGGACGTGGGAGTTATCCGGTGGCCAGCAGCAGCGAGTCGCCCTGGCTCGCGCGCTCGTGAACCGGCCCACGGTTCTGCTCCTCGACGAACCCCTTGGGGCGCTCGACCTGAAGCTCCGCAAGGAGATGCAGCTCGAGCTCAAGAGTCTCCAGCAGGAACTCGGGATCACCTTTGTCTACGTCACCCACGACCAGGACGAGGCCCTCACGATGAGCGACGTCATCGTGGTCATGCGCGACGGACGGGTGCAGCAGCAAGGTTCACCAGAAGCGCTCTACGAGCGCCCGGTCAACCAGTTCGTCGCGGGATTCATCGGCCAATCCAACTCGATCCAGGGCCGGCTCAGCGCTCTCGATCTGGGGGCCGGTACGGCCAGCATCCAGACCGGTAACGGTCTGCTGCTCAACGGACGGATCACCGATCAGGGTGCCCGGCCCGCCCTCGGCGACGAGGCCATCGTGGCCATCCGGCCGGAGCGCCTGGAGATCGCCCACGGTTCGGCGGACGCGGCTGCCGGGTGGACCTCGTTGACCGGGCGCATTCGCCAGGAGACCTATCTCGGCGACCAGACGGAGTACCGACTGGAGACCGAGCTCGGCCAGCTGGTGGCTCGCCGGTCGCATCATGGTCGAGCAGACGACGCGAGCGTTCGTCCCGGTGAGCCGATCACGGTTCGCTGGCCGGACGACGCCAACCTTGTTCTCGTCGCGTAGCGAGTGCGAAGGAGGCCGCCGGCAAGAATTGCAGCGGACATGGCGATGAGTTGACGCCGGCCCTGACCGGCGCGGATGGAGGAACCATGGAATCTGTGCATTTCCAGAAGCTGTATGACGATTTCCGACTCGGGAGAATTGACCGCCGGACCTTCCTGAAGGCGAGCGGCCTGGGTCTTGCCGCAGCCGTCATTGCAGCCTGCACGCCGGGCAGCTCAGCCAAGCCCTCCGCAGCCGCCGGCGGCGGCGAGCCGACCGCAGCCGACTGGTCGCCGCCAAGTGGGGTTGATCTCGGCAAGACGCTCTACATCACGACCTGGCCGAACTACCACAACCCGCGGACGATCGAGATCTTCACCGCCTTGACGGGTGTCGCAGTGGAACTCAACCCCCTTGGGTCCAATGAGGAGATGCTCGCCAAGCTACTCATCGGTGGGACCGGCTGGGATGTCCTCGTTCCGACGAACTACACGTTCGAGACCTACGGCAACAAGGGCCTTCTCGAGCCCCTGAACATGGCGATGCTGCCCCACCTTGACACCACGCGCTACGACCAGAAGCTCCTCTCGAATGCCGAGTACCCGGCCGGCTCGAAGACACTGTTCGGGTTCAACAAGGACTGGGGGACGACGGGTTACACGTATAACAAGAAGCACGTCACCAAGCCCATGGCCTCGTGGAAGGACTTCTTCGATCTCGCCCAGACGGACTACAGCGGCAAGGTCGTGATCCACGACTACCAGCTGACATCGATCGGGAACGCGCTCGTCTACCACGGCTATTCGTTCAACTCCGTCGCCGAGGCGGAACTGGC
>JANMPD010000123.1:0-1611 GCA_031369685.1 Chloroflexota bacterium
TGCCCAAGCGATATTTCTGGAAGAGCGCCAAGTGGATTCGCGGCCTCGAGTTCCTCGACCATGACCAGCTCGGCTTCTGGGAGCGCTACGGCTACAACAACAGCGCCGATCCGTGGAAGGAAGAGCGCTTCAGCGAATAGCAGAGGAGGAGGTCCATGCTTGCCGGAATTCCGATCCGGGCGACCGTCGCAGCGTCTGATCTGGCCCGGGCACGCGACTGGTACGAAGCCAAGCTCGGAGTGACCCCGATCGCCGAAGATGTCGAGCACCTGTGGTACGCATTCGGCGGCACTTGGCTCCTTGTCTACCACACGGCAATGGCAGGTACCGCTCTGAATACTCAGGCCGGCTGGACGGTCGACGATATCGAGGCGGTCATGGCCGATCTGCGCAGCCGCGGCGTCGTCTTCGAGGACTATGACTTCGGTGAAGGCGCTGCCTCAGTGAATGGTCTCCTCACGATGGGCCCAAATCGCGCCGCCTGGTTCAAGGATTCCGAGGGCAACAGCTTCGAGATCAGCCAGGTCGGCGGCTAAGCCAGGACGCGAACCTCGTCGCCGACCCGGATGCGGCCCGGCTGCTCGACATCGGCGAGCACACCGAACATCGCCTTGGGAGCGCCCTTCAGGTCAGGCATAGATCCGCGATAGGCGAGGATCGTTCGCAAGGTGTCGAGATCCCGCTCGCCGGTGTCGGGATCCTGGGTCGTGATGGCGCAGCGGCCGTCGCGCTCGGTCACGCGCAGAACCGCTTCACCGATCGCGATCCGGCCGCCGATCCATTCGTCCTCCTGGTGCGGCACCGTTCCGTCGAGGTCGATCAGCATCCGAAAGCGCCGCGGGTCAACCGTGGCAACGCCAGCTCGCCGAGCGAGCTCATCGAGGGACCCCTGGGACACCAGTGACGCCGCATTGCCCTGGCGCGTCCCTCCGATTCGATCGGTTCGCACCACGCGGACGGCCCGCCCGGCCAGCGGCGAGAGTGCCTCCCCCCACGGACCGACGACCTCGTGGCCCACGGCGACGCGGCCGTGCAACCGGGTTTCGACGGGTGCCCCGAGTTCGACGTCACCCTCCAGGACCTTGCCACCGGGAAGCGTGATCCGGAGGGTCGTCGCCTCCGGGTTCGTGTGGCCGGCGGCCTGTGCAAGGTGGCCCACGACCACCCGATCGACCAGGAAACCGCGCTCATCGATCAGGTAGAAGCGGCGATCCTCGGCGACGCCGAGCTCCGTGAGGAGGATCTCCTCGGGATGCTCGAGCCCCAGGCTTCGGACCGGGGCGATCGACAGCCGGACGACCGCGGTCACGATCCGGTCTCGCTCGTCCGAGCATGGCGCGGGTAGATCACGAGCATCCGCCCATCATCGGGTCCGAGGCATTCCACGTCATGCGGGATCATCGGGTCCCAGGCCACGTAGTCGCCTGGTCCCACCTCGACGACATGCTCGCCCTGCGACATTCGCCAGCGACCGGCCAGGATCACGTGGTGTTCGTCACCGGAGTGGGCATGGACGCCGGTGGAGCCGCCAGGCGGAACGGCGACCTCGAGGATTCGGACATCGCGGGCCGTGCCGCCGTCGACCTCCTGCATGGAGGCGCCCCTGGGGCC
>JANMPD010000124.1:0-3200 GCA_031369685.1 Chloroflexota bacterium
GCGGCGCTGATGAGCCAGGAGAACGTGTCCCGGATCGAGCGGGCGACGGACGTGAAGTTGTCTACCATCCAGCGACTCGCGAAGACGGCCGGAGCGCAACTGGAGCTGAACGTCGTGATGCCCGGCGGCAAGCGCGTGCCCTTGCTCAGGCCCGCCAAACGCGCCGCGACGACCTGACGACCTGTACGCGGCGGAGCACGAACTCGCGGGCGTCGGTGCCATCGGTGAGGACGCGGCCGAGCCTCGACTGGCGTACGTGACCGCGACGTTCCGCCGCCGGCTCCACCAGGTCGCCTTTCGTGAGCGGGTGCTCCGCGCGTACGCCGAGCGCTGCGCCCTCTGGAGCTCCTCGATGCGGCCCACATCACGCCCGACAGCGAGGCCGAGGGCGAGCCGGTGATCAGCAACGGCGTCGCCCTGTGCAAACTCCATCACGCCGCATTCGATCGCTTCTTCTTCGCCATCCGGCCGGACTACGTCATCGAGGTCCGCCCGTCCGTCCTCGCCGAGTCAGACGGGCCGATGCTCGTCGTTGGCCTCCAGCAGATCCACGGCCAGCCGATCCACCTTCCCCGCCGCACGATCGACCTCCCGGACCGAGCCCGCCTCGAGCGGCGGTACGAGCAGTTCCGCCAGGCCGCGGGGTGAGCAGTGCTGATGACGCCCGTGTGCCGCGAGCGCTGCGCTCAGTTGACGACGGCGGTGCAACGGCGCGCACGCTCGGACACGAGATCCACGAGTTTGGCCGGCATCGTGCGATCGAGCGAGGCCACACCTGCGGCCGCGTCGGCAAAGGCGTCCGGCACGGCGTCCGCGAGATCCCGCACCCGCGCCACCAGGCGGTCGGCGTCGATGCCCAGCTCCTCTGCCGCTCGCGGCCAGGCGTTGCGGCGCGGATAGACGTCATAGTCACCGCCCACCTTCATGGCGAGGCGCAACTTCCGTTCGTGGGTCCCGTATGGCAGGGCGGACGCGATGTCGTAGAGGGGCGCCAGTCGAACCTCTGAACCCGACAGCAACAGCGCGTAGTTCTTGGCATGCGCGTCGGTGCCGGCAATCAGCCAGTTCCAGATCAGCGCGTCGGCAAAGCGCACGACCGCATCGTCGGCGGCAGCCGGGGACATGGCACGCCGGAAGAGTTCGCTGATCGTCCCCGGAGTCGGACCGCCCTCGTTCTGGTACTTGCGTCCGGGCGGGACCCCCAGCGCCTGGCAGAGGTCCTCCTGGTGGATGCGGAGGACGTCCTCGCCGACCACGCGGCGGTCGAATCGCTCGACGACCACAGCCGTCCGATCCTCAAAGGTCGCGATCGAGGACCGGGCAGCCAGGAGACCGGCGCGCCGGGCGGCTTCCAGGCAGAGGTGCTCGTTGAGATCGTGGTTGTCGAAGCCCGCGACGGCCGGCTTGAGGATGTGCGTCGTCGCCATCGCGCCCGCCGGCATTCCCCACCGACCATCGCGATACAGGAGCGCCGTCTTTGCCTGCGCGCCCGCGAGGCTGAACTGTCCGGTGAACCGTCGTCCAAGCCAGGCGGTGGCATCTCGCTTGAGATCCCGAAGGCGCGCGGCAACGTCCGCCTCGCTGAGCCAGCTGACGGCGCCCGGCCGGGCGAGCACTCGGTCGAGGTCATTGGCTCCGCACAACGCGACCGCGCCAGCGCAGTCTTCTCCCACCGGGGTGCTGAGGAGTGCGAAGGGAGACGAGGCCGTCGTCTGGAAATGGCGCGCCCAGCGATCCAGGACTGCCTCATTGTCGGGAAGGAGGCCCCATAGGTAATTCGCGACGGGCTGCTGGCGTCGGTCGTCGGCGTGGACGCGGATCGCGACCGGCATCGACAGCGACAGCGGCGTCGGGTCTGTCTTCGCCCGGTACGCCTCGTCGTACTCGAAGCGGAGTCGACCGTTCGGGAGCCGCGTCAGCGTGCCGGCGACGATGCCGCCGATGACGACGATGAGCTCGTTAGGCACGTCGGTGCTCTTCGAGGAGCGCGTCGAGGTCGGTCATTGCCGCTGCGGTGCTCCCGGACGCTTCCGTGCTGATGGCGACGTGCAACCCGAGCGTCTCGAGTACGCGCATGACGTGTCCCAGGGCCGCCGCGGGTTTGCCCGCCTCGAATTCGTAGATCCACTTCCGAGAGACGCCGGCACGGCGCGCGAGTTGGTCCTGGCTGAGACCCAGGTCGAGCCGGCGACCTCGAACAGCGGCAGCAGCATCGGCGATCGATCGCACGCGCATCTCGCACCCCTTCGATTCCGGCAGGCGGGATGCTACCGGACGGTGGCAACTATATCGATGCTACTGATCGGTGTCAACCATCGCCTTGCTCCTCGGCGGTAGCAACGCGACGTGCCGTCCGTCCTCGCCGAATCGGACGGCCCGATGCTCGTCGTGGGCCTCCAGCAGATCCACGGCCAGCAGATCCACCTGCCACGCCGTGTGATCGACTTGCCGGACCGTGCCCGCCTCGAGCGCCGCTACGAGCAGTTCCGCCAGGCCGCGGGGTAAGGGCCGGCTTGACGAGCACGACCGTGCCCGGATAAGCGCCGATTGAGCAGGGACGCGTAAGGTCGCCGGATGAGAACCGTTGACGACCATCCAGTCCAGGTCTACGGTGGCGCCGTGGACTATCAAGGGATCATCACCATCGAGCCGGGCAAGCGCGGCGGCAAGCCGGTGATTCGCGGTCTCCGGATCACCGTGGACGACGTGCTTTCCTATCTGGCGGCGGGCATGACCGTCGACCAGATCGTGGCCGATTTCCCGCCGCTCACCGCTGATGATGTCCTCGCGGTGCTTGCCTACGCGGCAGATCGCGAACGCAAGATCGCCACCGTTCCGGGGTGAGTCGACGTCTCCTGTTCGACCAGAACCTGGCGCCTCGCCTCGTTGGTCGCGTCGCGGTGGAGTTCCCGGGATCGCTTCACGTCCGTGATCTCGACCTCCACGCGGCGACCGATGCCGAGGTGCTGCTCGTCGCGGCGGAACGTGACCTGGTCATCGTCACCAAGGACAAGGACTTCGCCGACATCGTGACTGCGCGCGGCGGCGGGCCCAAGATCCTGTGGCTCATACTCGGGAATGTCTCGACGGATGAGATCGCGGAATCGATCCGGGGCGCAGCAGCGTCGATCGGACGCCTGCTCGAAGACCCATCGGTCCAGGTCGTTCAGGTGACGGAGGGAGTCGACCTGGTCCCGTGA
>JANMPD010000131.1:0-14566 GCA_031369685.1 Chloroflexota bacterium
GCTGTTGCCGATGCGTCGCAAGTACCGCGACGTCCTCGAGAAGAGCCATCAATGGACCGGTGTCGCCCAGGTCCCGGTAGGCCTCGACGGCAGCTCCGTACGCGGCGCCTGCCTCGTGGAGGCGACCCAGATCGCGGAGCGCATCGCCGATGTTGTTCTGGGCGATCGCCAGATTCAGCCTGTCGCCCACCTCGCGGGCAAGGCGAACGGCCTCCGCCCCGTGGCTCAGGGCATCATCGTTGCGCCCGGCCTGTGCATCCATCCAGGCGAGGTTGATCAGGCACGAGCAGATCCATCGTCGCTCGCCGAGGCCCGTGTACAGCTCCAGCGCGCGAAGGCCCAGCGCCCGCGCTCGCTCGAGGTCGCCCTCATGCTGGGCGACGATCCCAAGGTTGTTGGTCAGTGCCGCGACACCGGACACATCGCCGAGTCGCCCCCGGATCTCCAGGCTCGCTTCATAGCTCGCCTTCGCCGCCGCGAGGTTGCCGCGCTGGGCGTTGACCGTGCCGGTGACCCGGAGAGACGTCGCGAGCCCGGCCTCGTCGCCGACGGCTGCGAACCGTTTCCGCGCGGCGGTCAGGCGTTCGGCGGCCTCGTCGAAGCGGCCCTGCCGACGGGCCGATTCGCCGAGCGAGTGATCACATCGCGCAATGACCCGATCATCCTCGGCGGCGACCGCCAGTTCTCGGGCTGCGAGCACGGTCGTCTCGGCGCGCGGGATCTCGCCGGTCAGCTGGAGGATTTCCGCCAGCTTGAGGGCTGCCTCCGCCCGCTCGACGCCATCGAGCAGCGGGATCAGCCGGTCGTAATAGCCGATCGCGGCGCTGTTCGCAAAGTCACCGCTCGCAGCATCCGCCGCCCGCCCGAGGAACTCGATCTTTTTCGCATCGTTGTCACCCAGCCAGTAGTGGTGGGCCAGGAGGTCCAACTCGCGCTCGACGGCGGCCGGGTCACGGGACTCGAGATACGCACCCACCCGCCCGTGGAGCATCGTCCGAACCGAGAAGGGCATGCTCCCGTAGGCGACCTCCTGCGTCGTCACGTGCTTGAAGAGGTAGGCGAGGTCGGCTTCGCGATCGAGGAGCACCAGGTCGGCCGTGCGCAGGGTCTCGAGGTGCCCGAGGACATCGTCGAGCGACCCGAGTTCCTCGTAGGCACCGGGCAGGGCGGGCGCCTCGAAGACCCGCCCGATCACGCTAGCCACCTTCATCGACCGGCGAGCGTCCTCGGGCACGCTGTCCATTCGACTGAGCACCAGCGCGTGGAGGCTCTCGGGCAGACGGAGTCCGCGCATGGCGTTCCTGTCGTGCGGGTCGATGTCCTGGCTCGCGATGAAGCTGACGAGTTCCTCGATATAGAGCGGATTGCCGTCGGCGCGCTCGGTGACGAGCTCGACCAGCTCCCGGGACGGTGGCTCACCGTGCCCGAGAACCTGTTCGAGTTTCGAGGCGACCACATCCGCGGCGTCGGCGTCATCGAGTCGATCGAGGGCGATCTCGCCGAAGTTGGGAAGCTCCTCAATGCCCAGGCCGCCGCCCGCGGACGGGGCTGGTCGATAGGCCAGCAGAAACACCAGACGCAGCGCTGCCGCTGACCGGCAGAGCACCTGGAGCAGGTCCCGGGACAGGTCGTCGATCCAGTGGCAATCCTCCAGGACGATGACCAGCGGCTCGGTTGCGGCCCGGACATGCAGGCATCGCGTCAACAGGTCCTCGAGCGAGGCCTTGCGGAGCTTGGGATCGAAGTTGCGGGTAAGTTCCGTGTCGGGAATATCGATGCCGACAACGGCCCCAAGCAACGGCACGCGGGCCACCAGGTCGGGATCGATGGCCGCAAGCTCGGCGTTCAATTGGGCAATCTGGTCCTCCGCCGAGGCATCGTCCTCCAGCCGGAGCAGCCGACGCCAGATTTCCTGCCACGCGAAGTAGCTGGTGCTGGTGCCGAAGGCCTGGAACTCGCCGAACGCCACGAAGATGCCACGGCGGCGCGCGGACCGAACGAACTCCGCCACGAGCCGCGACTTGCCCATGCCTGCCTCGGCCGCAATCCCCACCACCCGGCCGCGATGGTCGAGCGCGGACGCGAGGTCCGCGTTGAGGGCGGCGAGTTCGCGCTTTCGCCCAACCAGGCGAAGCTCGAACCGGAGCTTGCGTCGCGAGGCACGCTCGAGCGTGCCGTTGAGCGCGTAGGCAACGATCGGCGCCGACTTGCCCTTGACGGTGAGGTCGGGCAATCGGCCCCACAGAAATGCGTCCCCGGCAGCGACCTGGATCTCATCAGTGACGTAGATCTGACCCGGGCCAGCCTTGGACATCAGCCGCGCGGAGAGATTGACCGCATCGCCGAGGCACACGAACGTCCGCCGCATCGCATGCCCATAGGTCCCGCTTCGGAGCCGGCCGCGGGTGATCCCGATCTGGATCTCACGAGCCGCCGTGGTCTTCTCGAGATCCCGCAGCTCCAGCGCTGCGGCGGCGGCGCGTGCGGGATCGTCCTCGTGCGCAAGGGGCGAGCCGAACACGCCGTACAGGTAGGCGCCCTTGTCTCCGAGCGTGAGCTGGAGCACGTTGCCGCCATAGCCGGCCATGATCTTCTGGGCCCCTCGGACGAACTCATCGAGCTTGCCGATGGCGTCCTCGTCTCCGTCAAAATCGATCCCCGAGAATCGCAGGAAGACCGGGATCGCCGGTCGCAACTCCGTCAGGAACTCGCCGCGGCCGGTGCGCAGGCGCTCATAGACCGGGGGCAGCAGCCACGGGCGCACGAGGGCCTCGGACAGGGGCGGCGGCTCCGAGACCGGTGACCGCACGGCCGGCACGTTCAGGCTGGCGAGGACGCCGTGGATCCGTCCGGTGTCATGATCCTCGCGCCGCTCGCGAAGCGTGACGCGGTCGCCGAGTCGCTCGATCGCCGACTGCTCGAGGATGATGTCGCCCTTCTCGGCGGAGTGCTCCGCCGCCGCAAGTTCATCGATCAGGCTGCCGGCCAGGACATCGATCAGCTGGAGGTCCGGATCCCCGACGACGAACCTGCGGGCATCACCGACGGCGACCGCTACCTTCATCGCCAGCTTGACGTTCGTGCCCCCGGGCGTGACCACGTCCCCGGTCCGCTCGATCGCCTCCTGCATCGCCAGCGCGGCGGCGCAGGCGAGCGTGCCGTCGTCCCCGTCGATCCAGCAGGTGATCGCATCGCCGGAGAAGTAGATGACGTCGCCGCCGAATTCGTCGAGCTCGGCGATGACCGCGTGGAAGACCCGCCCGATGTTGACGGTGAGTTCCTCGGCGCCTCGCTCCGGGCCCAGTTCGGCGGCCAGTGCCTCCGTGAGGGGTGTGAACCCACTGATATCGGCGAACAGGGCCGAGCCCGACACGCGATCCGGGAGCTCCATCCCGGCCGCCAGGGCGCGCCGCCGATCCCGGGCGATGTAGGCCTCGGGGTTGTCGACAGGAGCGGCCGGACCGGTCTCGGTCGAGAGTCGCGCGCCTGCCTCGCGAGCTTCTGGCTGCGTCATCCGGCTCCTCAGTCGGGCACGTTCCGTACCCGCGTGCTGGATCCATTGTGCCGTGACGCCGCGCAGGCCGTGCTGGGTCGGGCCGTTCGGCCCACCCGAGCGTAGCGGACGGCACTCCGGATCGGGCCCCTCGGCACTCATGCAGGCATGCGCATACGAGCGATGCTCTGGCCATGGACGAAATCACGATCCTGCAGGCCGAGGTCCTCAAGGTCCTGGCCAGCCCGCGCCGCCTCGAGATCCTGCATCAACTGGCCGGTGCCACGATGGAGGTTGGACGGCTGGCGACCGAGATCAACGCGAGCCAGCCGAACGTCTCACAGCACCTCGCCGTGATGCGCGCCGCCGGCCTCGTCGAATCCGAGCGCGACGGACGCGAAGTCCGTTACCGCCTCGCTGATCCCGACGTGATCCGGGCGTGCGACCTCATGCGTCAGGTCCTCGCTCGACGGCTGACCCGGCTCGGGGAGCTGGCAACGCCCGCGCCAAGCGCCACCTCATCCAGGCGAGCGCCATCGCGGCTGCTCGCACCCATGGCCGTAAGGAGCACCGCGCATGGATGAATCAATGAACCTCGTCCTGTTCTCCGGAACGGACGACAAGCTGCAGGCCGCCTCGATCCTCGCGGCCGGGGCAGCGGCACTCGGGAAGCCGGTCAACGTCTTCCTCCAGTACTGGGCGCTGGATGCCTTTCGGGCTGAGCGGATCACCTCCGACCACGGCCTCGCGCCGGAAGCCGGCGCCGAGGGACGCGGCCACGTGGACGCCCTGCGGACCGCTGGCCAGGCGAGCTGGGCCGAGACCCTCCGCCAGGCCAAGTCTCTCGGCGGCGTGGACATCCAGGCCTGCTCTCTGTCGATGGACCTGCTGGGCATCGGCGAGGGCGACCTCGATCCGCTCGTCGACGGCGTCGAAGGCGTCACGGCCTTCTATCTGAACGCCGGCGAGGGCCAGATCGTCTTCATCTGAACTGAAATACCGACCGGATGATCGGTCGGGGAAGGAGTCGAACCATGGATCTGCTCGAGATCACAACGAAGGTCGAGATCACCACCAGAGTCGACGCGCGAGGGCTGTCCTGCCCGATGCCGATCGTCCGCACCGCCCAGGCGGCCAAGCCGATGGCCTCCGGGGCGCACCTCGAAGTCCTGGCCACCGACCCGGGGTCCGTCAAGGACTTCGCGGCGTGGTGCCGCTCCACGGGCAACACGCTCGTCGAGCAGACCTCGGACGGCGCCGTCTACCGCTTTGTCATTCGCCGGAAGTGAGGCACGCATGCATGACCATGACCACAGAGCGTCCCGCTCCAGATCCCGTAGCTGCGGCGATTGCCGACGTCGAGGGCTTCACCGCTCCCGACTCGTCGACTGAATCCGATGTGCCCACGAAGCTCCACGACATCCTGCTGATCAACTACAGCGGCGAGCTCGAGAAGGTGTGGGCGACCATGCTCCTCGCCTCGACCGCCGGCGCGATGCAGGTTCCGTGCCGCGTCTTCGTCACGTTCTGGGGCCTCCAGAACTTCGTCAAGGACGAGAGGCGGATCACCGGCAAGAACTGGATGCAGAAGCTGATGTCGATGATGTCGCGCCCCGGCATCAGCCATCGACAGCTTTCGAAGATGAACTTCATGGGCATGGGTCCCTGGATGATGGGCTCGCTGGCCCGCCAGCAGAAGAACCTGAGTCCCCGGGAGCTCCTCGTCATCGCGCAGGAGATGGGCGTCGAGTTCATCCCGTGCCAGATGACCATGGACATGTTCGGGCTCACCCGCGACGACCTCATCGAGGGCATGGGCGAGCCGGTCGGTGCTGCCACGGTCATCGGACTGATGTCCGAAGGCTCATCGCCGCTCTTCATCTGACCACGCCGCTGGGCTTCGACCCGGCGCCAGCGGGTCGTGGTTCGACCCGGGAAGGATCGTTCCAATGCTTGAGACAACCCCAATCGCGACGCGGACGATTGACGCTCGCGGCAGCTTCTGCCCCGGGCCGTTGATGGAACTCATTCGCGGCATCCGCGAGTCGCAGGTGGGCGACATTCTCGCCGTCCTGTCCTCGGACAGGGGCTCCAAGGTCGACATTCCCAGGTGGATCGAGAAGGCCGGTCATCGGCTGATCACCGTCGAAACGCTCGACGGCTACGACCAGATCCTCGTCGAAAAGGTTCGGTGACCCGGATGGACCGCATTCTCATCCTCGGCGGCGGGGTCGGAGGGACGCTGACCGCGAACCTCCTCGCTCGCAAGCTTCGCAAGCGCATCGATCGTGGCGAGGTCGAGGTGGCGGTGGTCGATGCGACCGGCGCTCACGTCTACCAGCCCGGCTTCATGTACATCGCCATGGGCGGCGAGCGGGCCGAGAAGCTCGAGAAGCGCGAACGCGGTCTCCTCGACGACCGAGTCCGGCTCTTCATCGGGACCGTTGATCGCGTCGATGAGATCGCGAAGGCGGTTCACATCAAGGGCGGCGCCGCCCTCCCCTACGACCACCTCGTTCTGGCGACCGGCGCGCGCATCCTGCCTGAGGCCATCGAACACTTCGACACCGAGGCGCATCACTTCTACAGCGCGGAAGCGGCCCTGAAGCTCCGCCATGCGCTCGATGCCTTCAAGGGCGGCAGGATCGTCGTTGGCATCGCCTCGATGCCCTACAAGTGCCCGCCCGCCCCGCTCGAGGTTTCATTCCTGATCGAGGCCGAGCTCCGGGAGCGTGGCCTTCGTGACAAGTCGGAGATCCATTTCGCATCCCCGATCGGCCGTGCGTTCACGATCGAATCGGTCAGCGAGATGGCAACGCCCATCCTCGAGGAGAAAGGGATCGAGCTCCATACGTTCTTCAACGTCGAGACGATCGATCCCGAGCGGAAGGTTGTCCAGAGCCTCGAAGGCGAGGAGCTCCCGTACGACCTCCTGATCCTCGTTCCGCCGCACAAGGGCCAGCAGTTCCTCATGGACTCGGGCCTTGCCCCGGCGCCGGGGGGCTGGCTCCCGGCTGACCGCTTCACGCTTCGCGTGGGCGGTCGACCGAATGTCTATGCCCTGGGTGACGCCACGGACCTGCCGCTCTCCAAGGCGGGCTCGACGGCACACTTCGAGGCACCGGTCGTTGTCGAAGGCATTGCCGCGGCGGTCGAAGGCCGAGCTCCGAGCGGCAAGCACGCCACCTACGAAGGCAAGGTGATGTGCTTCTTCGAGATCGGGGACGGAAAGGGCACCCTGCTCCGTTTCGACTACGACCATCCGCCGGTGCCCCCGAAGCCCAACGCGCTCTGGCACATCGGGAAGATCGTCTTCAACAAGGCGTACTTCCACACGGTGCCGAAGGGTCGCGTCTGACGTCCGCATCTCCTCGGGCCGGCGTGATCGTCACCCGATCGCGCCGATCGTGCCGGCCTCACCGCCTGTGCCGCCCCTTGCGGCCGGTAACGCCCCGGGCCCCTTCCCCCGGGGCGTTACCACGTTCCGCGCCACTACAATCAAATCGGCCAAGACGTACGTTTGTCCGATGCGACAGGAGCGCCCGCCGATGACCGGTTCCGTGTTCCAACGTTCGCTTGAACCGAGCCCGCCGGTGGCGGTCCGCGGGGAAGCCAGCACAATCTGGGATTCCGAGGGCCGGGCCTACCTCGACGCCGCGGGCGGAGCCATCGTCGTCAACGTCGGGCACGGACGCCAGTCGATCGCGGATGTCATGGCCGCGCAGGCGGGGCGCCTCAGCTACGCCCACGGCAGCGCATTCACGACCGAGTCAATCGAGGCCTATGCGACGGCCATCGGGCCGCACCTTCCGGTCGACGACCCGTACCTGTATCCGGTCAGCGGCGGATCCGAGGCGATCGAGACAGCCCTCAAGCTGGCGCGCGCGTATCACCTCGCCCGGGGCGAGAAGGATCGTTGGATCGTGTTCAGCCGATGGTCGAGCTATCACGGCAACACGCTCGGTGCCCTCGACCTGTCCGGTCGAAGGTCGCTCCGGCGCCCGTATGAGGGCTGGCTGGGCCGCTTTCGCCACGTGTCCGCCGCCTACCCGTACCGCGCCGGATTGCCGGGCTCCAATGCACTCGGCGATGCCGCCGAGCTGGCGGAGGAACTGGAGCGTGCCATTGTCGCGGCCGAACCTGGGACCGTCGCTGCCTTCGTCGCGGAACCGATCGTGGGTGCCACGCTCGCGGCGGCCGTGCCGCCCGACGACTACTGGCAGGCGATCACCGAGGTGTGCCGGCGTCACGGCGTCCTGGTGATCGCCGACGAGGTGATGACCGGGTTCGGACGTACTGGCCGCTGGTTCGGCGTCGATCACTGGGCTGTCCGGCCGGACATCCTCGTGGCCGCAAAGGGGGCCACCTCCGGATACTGGCCGTTCGGATTCGCGGCCACGAGCGGTGAGATCCACGACACCATCATCGAGGCCGGTGCGTTCATTCATGGCTTCACCTACTCCCACAACATCGTCGGGGCCGCGGTGGCGAGCGAAGTGCTCTGGATCCTCGAAGCCGAGGATCTGGTCGCTGCCAGCAAGACGAAGGGCGCCCGGCTTGCAGGTCTCCTGGCCGAACGAATCGGCGATCACCCGCATGTGGGGGAGATTCGTGGTCGAGGCCTGATGGTCGGCCTCGAGATGGTGGCCGATCGAGACTCGAAGGCGTCTTTCCCTCGGGCGGCCAGGGTCACCGAGGCGGTCCTGCGGAATGCGCGATCGGCCGGCGTGCTCGTCTATCCCGGAACGGGATTGGCCGACGGAACCGACGGCGATTCGATCCTCCTCGGGCCGCCCTTCGTGGTCACCGATGACGAACTGGTGCGGATCGCGGATGTGGTGGCCACGGTCATTGCCGACGTCACGGCCGATGTGGTCGGCGGGTAGTCACGGGGTCAGACGCGCGCGGCCCCGGAGCAGCAGGATCACGCCAAAGACGATCAGGAGCGCCGGGGTGATCAGGTTCGAGACCTGCGGGATCGTGATCTCCGATGAGGCGAGGAGCACGAGGCCCGCACCCACGATCGCCTGCCAGCCCCACCCGCCGTTCCGGGTGGCGCGGACGACGGCAATGAACAGCAGCGCGACACCGAAGAAGAGCGTTCCCCAGCCCACGCCGAGCGCGAAGCCGAGTCCCCGGATCGTGCCCGGGACTGCGGCTGCCGTGAGGAACGCGCCGAGGTAGAGCGGCACGGTTCCGCGCCGGAGAGCCCAGACCAGCAGGAACGCGAGACCCGCCGCGAGAACCGAGGTGTTGCCGAGATTCTGGTAGTCGGGAAGGACGTTCTGGATGACCAGCAGGGCGCCGAACACCACCAGGAAGACGCCGATCCAGGGCAGACCCGGGCGCCGCTTGTCGTCCGGGCCCCATTGCCAGCCGTACCCATGTATGGTCGGTCCGCCGATCGGCGTAGCCCGACCCGGCTCTTCATCGATGGCCATGATCCGTCCCTCCGATGCCGTCAGGCTTTGCTCGGCGTTGCCTCGATCTCGACGGGCACCCCGGCGCCGTCTGCCGCGTCCTCGACGTGACTGAAGCCGAGCCGATCCGCAAGCCGTCCGAGCATACCGGGCGCCCACCAGTTCCACTCGCCGAGCAGGCGCATCGTGGCGGGGACGAGCAGGACACGAACGATCGTCGCGTCGACGAAGACCGCGATGGCCATCCCGACGCCGATGCTCTTGATCGTGACGACCTCGGCGAGGGCGAACGATGAGAACACCACGACCATGATCATCGCCGCCCCCGTGATCACTCCCGCGGTCTTCGCCAGGCCCTCGGCGACGGCGGCTGTGTTGTCGCCCGTCCTCCGGTACGACTCCTGGATCCGGGACAGCAGGAGGACTTCGTAGTCCATCGACAGGCCGATCAGGACCGCAAACATGATGATCGGGTTGCCCGCGATGGTGTAGCCGATCGGGTTGAATGCGAGGAACTCGTGGAAGTTGCCTTCCTGGAAGATCCAGACCAGCGCGCCGAAACTCGCCGATAGCGAGAGCAGTGTCATCACCACGGCCTTGAGCGGGATCGCGAGTGACCCGAAGAGCAGGAACAGGATGACCGCCGAGGCCAGCAGCGTTGTCCCAACCGCCCACGGCATGCGGTCGTTCTGGGCGATCAGGAAGTCCTCCGAGACGGCTGCGACGCCGCCGACCGCGATGGTCGAGATGGCGTCACCGCCATCGACCGCACGAACCTTCGGGATGACCGCGGTCCCTGCAGGGACGGCCGGCGCCAGCGGGCTGATGGCATCGAGCCGGATGATGCCGTCGCGGATATAGGCAGCACGGAGTGCCGTTCTCGCGCCTTCGAGTTCTGGAGGGAGCGACCCGGCCGGCGCCGCATAGAGTTGCGCCACCTGCTTGGCCGTCAGATCGGTCCCGGTCGCTGGATCCTTCAGGGCAAACGGGCCCTCGACACGATCGATGCCATCGATGGCGTCAAGGCTTGCTGAGTAGTCCATCACTGCCTGGATCGTCTCGACATCCGTTGTGCCGGCTCGTGGTTCAACGAGGATGGTGATCGGCGATGTCTCGCCAGGTCGGAAGTCATTGAGCAGCGAGACCCACGCATCGCGACTCGGAAGCCCGGCGGGAAAGATGCTCGCATCCGGTACGCCTTGCTGGAGCCGGAAGAACGGTGAGCCGGCCAGGAAAAGGACCGCCAGGACCGGCACGAGAACAGCGATTGGACGACGCATGACGGCGTGCGCAACGCGCTCCCAGCGAGATTCGCGTGCCGCAGCGGCCGCGCTGCCGCCGAGACCGAGGCGACGAAGGATCCCGGCCGTCGAAAGCGCATTGACCCGTGGGCCGAGCATACCGAGCAACGCCGGCAGGAAGGTCATCGAGAAGATGACTGAGGAGAGGACGACGATCGCCCCACCGAGCCCGATCGAACTGAGCGCGCTTGCCTTGAACCAGAGGAGTCCGGACAGGCCGATGGCCACGGCGATGCCGGAGAAGACGACCGCCTTGCCGGCGGTCGCGACGGCGATCTGGACCGCAGCCTCGGTACCCCGGCCTTTCCCAAGTTCCTCCCGAAAGCGACTCGTTATGAACAGCGAATAGTCGATCGCGAGGGCGAGCCCGAGCATCGTCGCGATGTTCAGCACGTAGATGCTCATTTCGGTCTGGCGGGCGACAAGGTTGATCACTGCCAGCGACGTCGGAATGGCGAGGCCCGCGACGACCAGAGGCATGCCCGCGGCCACGAGCGAGGCGAAGACGAGGATCAGGACGAGGGCCGCGATCGGCAGGGATACGGTCTCGGCGCGGACAAGGTCCCGCTCCGAGAGCGCCGCCGAGTCCTTCTGGACCGGCCCGAAGCCGGTCAGCGCGACGTCATAGCCGGGCGGTGGCGCGAGCAGCGCTTCGATCGAATCGACCGCTTCAACCGACTTGTCGTCGGTCATGTTGAGTCCGATCACCACGTAGGCCGCGATGCCGCCGATGCTCACGAAGCGATCGTCATGAGTCTCGGCGTAACCCGTGACCCCGCTGACCCGGGCGTCGCCCTTGAGGCCGGCCAGGGTTGTCGCAATCGCCGCCTGGAAGTCGGCACCACGGGCGTCTGCGCCCGTGGTTTCGGCCTGGAAGAGCGCCAGATAGGCACTCTGGCCGCCGCCGAATTCGGCCTGGAGACGTTGCGAAACGCGTGCCGATTCGGAGTTCTTGTCGAGCCAGCCGCCGGCCGACAGCTGGGACGATGTGCCGGCAGCGAGTGGCGCCGCGCCCGCGGCCACGACCAGCATCACGAGGAGGACGAACCGGCGACGTCGGTAGACGAACGCGCCCCATCGGCTGAACATCAGGATCCCTTCCGTTGCAGTGCGGCACCCGCAGGCACCGGTCGTCGAGGTGGACGCCTCCACATTAGAGAATGATCATTCTCCTTGTCAACCCGGAATGTTGCGTTCCTGTGGCGTGACGCACTAGCATGGAGAAGGAATGTTCGCTTTGAATCGGATCCAGCCGTGCCGCGCATAACGCCCGCCCGCGGGCAAGAAGTTCGCGATCGGATCGTCGGGGCCGCCCTGCGTGTCTTCGGCGAACGCGGATTTCACCGCGCGACGATCCAGGACGTCGTTCGCGAGTGCGGCCTTTCGGTCGGCGCCATCTACACCTACTTCAAGGGCAAGGAAGATCTCTTCCTGGCCACGTGTGACATGGCCTCGGGCCGCGGGCTCGGCGAGCTGGCAACGAGGCTCGCCACCGGTCGGACCGTCGCCGATCGGCTCGCGATTGCCGTTGGCTTCTACTTCGATAGCGCCGAAGAGAGCGCGGCCGGTCCCGGCGATGCCGATTTCCTCGTCCAGGCGTGGGCCCAGGCGGACGCCGAGCCGGCGGCACGCGAGATGCTCCAGCGGCGACGCGCCCAGCTCGTGATGGCCGGAACCTTCCTCCTCGAGGAGGGGATTGCGCGAGGTGAGCTTCCTCGCTGGATGGACGCGCCGGCCACGGCCCGCGCGTACATCGCCCTGCTCGACGGGATGCTGCTCGTCCGGGCGGAGGAGGGGACCGCATTCCGCCGGGCGGACGCGGAGGGCCAGGCTCGCGAGATCCTCGCCCTGGTCCTTGCCGGCGCCACAAGCGATGTCCGGCCGTCCATCCCCGAGGTCGCCGCCCAACCGTATTCGGTAGTCGGACTGGCGCCGGGCGGCGCCCGGGAGCGCGGTTCCGCGGCGTAGACTCGGCCGCGATGCCTGCCTCAAGAGTACCCCACGTTCAGACGGTCCTGGGGCCGGTGGATCCCGCGACGCTGGGCTTCACCTTGCCTCACGAGCACACCGCGATCGCCCTCTGGCAGGTCCCGGATCGATGGGACTACTGGGAGCTGACCCGGGACGCGCCGATCATCACGGAGGAGTTGGTCCGTTTTCGTGATGTCGGAGGATCGACGCTCGTCGATCTCACCCTCTCCGGTGTCGGACGCGATCCGTCATGGCTGGTTCAGCTGGCCCGGGGCACGGGGCTCAACCTGGTCATGGGCTGCGGCTGGTATCGCGAGGCGTACTACCCGGCCGAGGCCCGGATCGACCGCCGATCTGTGGAGGACCTGGCCGACGAACTCGTGCGCGAGGCGGCGGACGGGATCATCGTCGCCGGCCTCGATTCCCCCGTTCGCCCCGGGATCATCGGCGAGATCGGCACGGACAAGCCGTGGCTGTCGGCCCAGGAGGAGCGCGTCCACCGGGCCACGGCGCGAGCATCGCGGAGGACCGGCCTGGCGATCACGACCCACGCGGTCATGAGCGACGTGGGCCTGGCCCAGCTCAAGGTCTTCGAGGACGAGGGCGCCGACCTCTCACGGGTCGTGATCGGTCACGCCGACTCCTACCCCATCCTCGACCACTACCTGGAGATCATCCGGCGCGGCGCCAACCTCGAGTTCGACTTCCTCGGGATGTCGTTCACGCCCCAGGAGCGCCTCGGAGAGCCCCGGATCATCGACCTGCTGCTGGAACTGCTGTCACGCGGTCATGCGGACCGAGTCCTTCTCAGCCAGGACGTCTGTCACAACTCGCAGCTCCGCCGCTACGACGGCAATGGGTACACGTACGTGCAGGAGGCCTTCCTGCCACGCCTCCGCGAGCGCGGCGTCTCCGACGCGGAGATCGATCAACTCACGCTCGCGAACCCGCGGCGGATCCTCACGATCGCGTAGCGGCGTCTCGGCGATCCTTCGGTTGGTGCCATCGCCAGCGGCAGCGCCAGCGCCAGCGGCAGCGCGCGGCGCAGGACCGCTCTGTTCAAGCGCGCCACGCTAACCGACGAGCGAGGCCTTCACGACGAGCTCGACGTTACCCTTGAGCGCGATCGAGATCGGGCAGTTCTCCTTGGCGTCCTCGGCGATCGTCTGGAACGTGACGAGGTCGATGCCAGGGACGTCGCCGACGACCGTGATGGTGCTCGTCGTTACCTTCCAGCTGCCGCTCGCGTTGTCGAAGAGGACTTCGACCCGGACATCGAGCTTCGTCGCCGGCGTGTTGTTCTTGGCGAGGCGGGCAGAGAAGGCCATCGAGAAGCAACTCGCGTGGGCCGCCGCAAGGAGCTCTTCGGGGGATGTCTTGCCGTTGTGGGCGCCGGTTCGGGCGGCCCAGGAGACGGGCATCCGCGAGAAGACACCGCTCGATACGTAATCGATCGTTCCGGCTCCGGTGAGCAGGTCGCCCTTCCAGGTGACGCTGGCATGTCGTGTTTCGGCCATGATTCGGAACCTCCAGGTCGGGATCGGAACGGCGCGATCGGTCGGGTACATCCTCCCACGGTTCGAGCGCGCCGGGCGGCAGCGCCTCTGTCGCTGATCTGGTCAGGTCCCCAGCGCCGCTCGAACCAGGGTCACGAACGGGCGATGGGCGAGGGTTCGTGGGAAGACGACTCGCTCCATGCCGCCGAAGTCGCGGTGGGCGGCCACCGTCGTGGCGAATGCGGGCGCGAAGCCGGGATCGTCGAGCGGATCGAAACCTGGCTCCCACCACAGGCCCGCGATCCGCAGCGCGCCCGAGCGACGCTCGATTCGCGGCTCGATCCGCCCGACCAGCCGATCGCCGTACAGGATCGGGAGTACGTAATAGCCCCAGCGTCGCTTCTTCTCCGGGACGTAGACCTCCCAGACGTAGTCGAAGTCGAACAGCCGGCGAAGGAGATCGCGATCCCAGACGAGGGGATCGAGCGGCGCAAGGAACGTCACCCCTGGATCGACGCTTCCTGGCGGCGCGCCGGCATCGACCTCGCGCTGCGCCTGTTCGAGGATCCCGAGTTCGCCGGCGACGACATACCGGTCGCCCTTCAGCCCGTCGATCTGCATCGGAAGGAGGGCCCGCTCGGTGACGAGCGTCTCGATCAACGCGCGCCGGGCGACCGCCGAGCCCGTGCCCATCCAGAGCGTGTACTCGCCCGTGGCTCCGAGCAGTCCGTTGCCCCGATATCGCGACAGGAGCTTGTGTCGAATCTGTTCGGCTTCTGGCGGTTTCTGCGCGAGTAGATCGGCCGGGAACAGTCGCTCGGGCAGGTCGTAGATCCGCCGATTGCCCTCACGTCGGGCGATCGCCAGGATGCCGGCCTCCGCGAG
>JANMPD010000165.1:0-2733 GCA_031369685.1 Chloroflexota bacterium
CTCGTAGGTTCGGGCGCCGAGCGCCCCCGGAACGTCGAGCAGATTCACCCACAGGGAGTCTCCAACGCCGGATGTTTCGGCCGCCCGGCTGTTGGTCAGGAGCCACGGAAGCCGGTCACCGAGCGCGCCGCGCTCCATCGAGACCGTGGCAACGAGATCCGTGTCGGCGAGGAAGCGCCAGAACGCGTCGTAGGCTTCGTCGCTGAGCGCGATCAGATCCTGGATCTTCACCACGGACCGCGGCTGACCCTGCTCCCACTTCGATTCGGCTCCATACCGAACGTACCCATCAGGTTCACCGGCGGCCGTCCGGTGCACCGCGACCCAGCCCTTCCACTTCGGCTCCCAGGCAAATTCCATCAATCCGAGGTCCAGCCCGAAGGAGAACGGTCGACGGCGAACTTCCCCGACACGCCCGATGCGATACCGCTCGTGGAGATCCAGCATGAGATCGCGGGTGCTCTCGTCGATCGGGAGGAAGTCAATGCCGGCCGCCGACGCTCCGACGAACGCCGTGTGCGCCACGTCGAGCGTCCATGAACAGGTCGTAACGGCCGGCCCGTAGCCGAACCGACCGTAGATTGCTGTCTCCGCGGCGTACAGCATCGAGACTTGCTCACCCCGCTCGCGGGATGCCGCGTGCTCTGCGGCCACCATCGCCCGCAGGATCCCGCGACGACGATGCGTCGGGCGCACGGTGACAGCCGTCACAGCCGATGCCGGGAGCCGCGCTCCACCGGGAACCGTCAGCTCACTCGCCCAGGTTCGGAAGGTTCCAACGGCCGGCCCATAGAAGGCGCCCCAGACCCGATTGAAGTCCCAGTACGGAGTGATCTGGGTTGCCATGAGGGCCGTGTCTGGCCGATCCAGAAACGCAGTGGTGATGCATTCGAACCAGGACGGCAGGTCGTCCTGGCCGACGCGGCGAACCTCGTATGACATGGTGCGACTCTAGCGCCCGGCCCCGGCTGACGTCACCCCTCCCCGCTCGGTGTCGGCCTCCGCCCCAGTGTGCGACGATGCCCCGATGTTCGACCTGTCGAGTTCGGCCTTGCAGTTCGGCGTACCGCCCCTGGAGCTCGTGGTCCGCAGTCTCCTGGTCTACGCGATCTTCCTCGTCGCGCTGCGCGTGTCCGGCAAGCGCGAACTCGGCCAGTTCACGTTGTTCGACCTGGCTGCCGTCCTGCTCGCTGCCAATGCCCTCCAGCCCGCGATCACCGGATCCGATGCGTCCCTGGCCGGCGCCGTCGTGATCCTGGTGACCCTCTTCGGGACCAACCGGCTCGTGGCCATCGCACGGCGGCGATCGTCCTTCGTGCGTCGCCTCCTGGATGTGTCGCCAACGACGATCGCCCAGGACGGTGCGTGGATCCGACCGGCCCTCGAACGGGAGGGCCTCGACGATGAAGACCTTGCCGCAGCGCTCCGGGAACATGGCCTCGAGACCATCGACCAGGTCCAACTCGCCGTCCTCGAACACGACGGCGCCATCAGCGTCGTCCCCCGCGAGGGCGGACAGGTCCGGATGCACACGCGCGTTCGACGGTATCGGACGCGGGGTCCGGGAGGCCGATGACGCGCCGGGTCAGCGCCGGAATCCTGCTCTACCGCAACAACGACGGGCAGACCGAGGTGCTCCTCGCACATCCGGGCGGGCCATTTTTCGCGAAGCGCGATCACGGGCACTGGACCGTACCGAAGGGCGAGGTCGCGGACGGTGACGACCTCATCGCGACTGCCTATCGCGAGTTCGCCGAGGAGACCGGGCACGCCGTGACCGACGTCATCCGCCAGCGCGACCGATCCCCGATCGATCTCGGATTCGTCATCCAGGCGAGCGGCAAGCGAGTCCATTGCTGGGCCGTTGAAGGAGACCTGGATCCCGAACGCGCGACATCGAACACCTTCGAGATGCCCTGGCCTCCGGGAACCGGGCGGATAGGGACATTCCCCGAAGTAGACCGCTTGGCCTGGTTCTCGATCGGTGAGGCGCGCCGGCATGCCAACCGATCGCAGGCCGATTTCATCGACCGCCTTGGAGCGGCATTGGCGACCGACTGAACTCGCCGCTACCATCCGCGGGTGCCAGACCTGTTGCCCGCTCCCGGGACCAACCTGAGCCGCGCCGTTGCACGGCGGTTTCTGGTCCTCCGGCATCTGCTCGCGCCGCCGCGCCAACTCCCCCCGGAACCAGAGAGTGTCCTCAGGGTTATCGATCAGTTGGGATCGCTCCAGTTCGACCCCCTCGAGATCGCCGGGCGCAATCACGACCTCGTGCTCCTGGCTCGGATCGAGGGCTACCGGCGCCCGTGGACGGAGCGATGGCTGTACCAGGATCGCGTCCTGTACGAGACCTACAACAAGCAGTTCTCGATCGTCCCGACGGCGCACTTGCCCTGGTATCGCGTCACGTGGGACCGCAATCACGAGCAGCATCGGGACGGCACGTTCGAGGTCCACGCGTCGCTCGTCGCGGAGCTGCTCGATCGAATTCGGGCGAACGGACCCCTGTCATCGACGGATATCGAGCCGCGCGGGTCGATCGACTGGTACTGGCGCCCAACGAACCAGGTTCGCGCCGTGCTCGAGGCGCTCGCGGAGGCCGGCATCCTGGCGATCGCCCGACGTGAGGGCAATCGGCGGATCTACGACCTGCCCGAGCGACTGTTCCCGGCCGATCTACTCGCGCAGAAACCGCCAGAAGCCGAACAGATTCGACACAAGCTCCTGTCG
>JANMPD010000167.1:0-8374 GCA_031369685.1 Chloroflexota bacterium
GGACAGCGTTCGAACTCCGGTCGCAGGGCGTCGAACAGGCGCACGTACCGATCGTAGCCGTCGTCGTACGCCGCGCGTGTCGCTGGATCAGGCTCGAAGCGCGCCTGGGTCGTCACGAGGGCTGCCTCTGCCTCCGCGAGATCCGCGAAGGCACCGATGGCCACGCCGGCGAGCATGGCATCGCCACGCACCGCCGCGTCCTCGCCCTCGAGCGTGATGATCGGAAGGCCGCATACGTCGGCCTTGATCTGGTTCCAGAGCGCGCTTCGGGCGCCGCCGCCGTGCGAGCGGACCTCGCTGGCCGAGGTGCCGGCCTGGGCAACCAGCTCAAGGTTGCGCCGGAGCATGAAGGCCACGGCCTCAAGAACGGCCCGAACGAAGTGACCCTTCGTGTGGGCCAGGGTGAAGCCGGCGAACACCCCTCGGGCGGCTGGCTCGTACTCGGGGCTGAACGCGCCGGCAAGGTGCGGAAGCATCGTCATCCCGTCGCTGCCCGGGGGGATCGGCGCCGCGAGCGCCGTCAGGAGGTCGTAGTCGGACGAGCCGATCCCGTCGGCGGACGCACCGGCCGCTATGCCCGATGGCGCATCTGGCGCACCGAACTGGTCGCGGAACCAGGTCAGGGCCATCCCACCCGTCGGGCAGACGGGACAGTAGAGGTAGGTCCCCGGGGCGGAGTGGATGTAGACCGGCGTCCGGCCCGACGGGTCGCCACCATGTCGATTCACCGCGGCCTGGATCGTCAGGGCGCCGCCGGTGCTCTCTGAAACCATGCCGCCCCGGATGTTGCCGACTCCGACGGCCCCGGCACCCTGGTCCATGCCACCGGCGATGACCGGAATCCCGGCCGCAAGTCGCAGCTCGGCCGCGGCTGAAGCCGTCAATTCGCCCACGATGGCTCCCGGAGCCGAGATCTCGGGGAGGCGCCGTGCGTCGACGCCCACCGCCTCCAGCATCGGGCTCCACCAGCCTCCCTCGCGGATGTCGAAGAGCATGGTCGTGCACTGGATCCCGCCGTCGGTCACGAAGGATCCGGTGAGGCGGCGAAGCACGAAGTCCTCCGCCAGCACGAACCGGGCAGCGTCCCGGAACAACTCGGGTTCATGGCGCCGCCACCACAGGATCTTGGCCGCGGTCCAGGTCGGGTTCACGTCCGGGACGCCGGTGTGCTCGTAGACGAGCGCGTTCCCGAATCGATCGCCCAGTTCGCGAGCCTCCGCGGTCGCGCGGTTGTCCAGCCATACGAGCGCAGGCCCGAGGGCGCGCCCGTTGCCGTCCACGGCAGCCACCGTCTCACCCTGGCTTGAGACGGCGAGCGCCGCGATTCGCCCGGGGTCCACGCCTGGCGCCGCGAGCGCGGTCCGGACCACGCTGACGGCGCTCGTCCACCAGATCTCGGGATCGATCTCGGCGCGGTCCGGTGACGGGTGGGCAAGCCGGTATTCGCTGCCGGCGGCGGCCAGTTGATGACCACCGGCGTCGAAGATGCCGGCCTTGACCGAGGTCGTGCCAACGTCCAGGCCGAGGAGAAGCGTCACCGCGCCGCGGGCGCTACGCCAGGCCGTGCTTCACGGCCGCGGTCGCCGGATCGGCGCCGTGCTTGACGACGTCTTGGAGCGCGGCCATGAAGCGGACCGAATCCTGGGCACCGACGAGGTTCCGTCCGAAGACGACGCCGCGCGCGCCGTCGCGGATCGCGGTCGCAGCCAGCTCCAGCGCGTCGACTTCGCGGGGCAGTTTCTTGGCCCCGAGGGCCAGAATGGGTACCGGCGTAGAGCGAACGATCTCGGCAAACCGTTCGCCCGTGTGAAAGGTCTTGACCAGGTCCACGCCCAGCTCGGCGACGATGCGGCAACCGATCGAAATCACCTCGTGGCGCTCCTCAGGCTCGACCTCTTCGTGGCCTGCAGGATAGACCTCGCCGACGATCGGAACCCCGACGGCGCGGGCCTCGGCAACGCACCGGGCGACCATCTCGACGTTCTCCGCATCAACCGCCTCCGACCCCGTCTTGATCGACATGCCCACGAGCACCACGTCCGCTCCGAGAGCAACCGCCCCCGCGGCGGAGATCATCGGAACGTTCCGGCTTTCGTGGTAGCCCCACTGGGTCGCGTACTGCGTCCCCCAGTTGAGTCGGACGAGCATCGCCGGGGCGCCCCTCCGACTGAAGGCCGACGCCAGATGCGGGGCCATGCCCGGGCTGAGCAGGATCGCGTCAGCGCCGGTCAGCCGCCCGACGACCGAGGACAGGTCCTCGAAACCGGGCCGGGGACCGTTGTACAGCCCATGATCGATGGCGGCCACGATGGCGTTCGAGCCACCGTCGAAGAGCCGCGCCAACCGGATGTCGCCACCTGAACCCACGGGATCGCCTCCAGCTCGACGGCCTCGCCGTGGCCCCCAGAGCCATCTCGCGATGCCGGAACAGTGTTCGTTTGATGCGCATATGGTATTCGAATGACGTGACGTGTCAAGGCAAAGTCTGCTATCTCGTGCAGGAAGTGTCTTGCGAACCTCCAGTGGTTCGGGGTACGATCCTGCGCATGCCGCTCCAACGGGCGGCGTGGTGGCGACCAGATCACCGACCGGCGGTTTGCCGGCGCCGGTGGCAATGCGCCCCGGCATCGAGGAGGCCCGTCCGCGGGATGCTCGTCGGAAAGGAGACAGGGGCTTGAACCGAAAGTTGCTCGTGTTCGCGGCGACGCTGTTGTTTGTGGCCGCCTCATGTGGAGGCGGGTCGTCGGCGGCGCCGTCGAACGCCACATCGCCGCCGGCCGCCAGTCAAGCTGCCACGCCAGGTACCTCGCCGGTCACGCTGACGCTCTGGCACAACTACGGAACAGAGGCGAATGCGCAGGTCACCGAGGCGCTGGTCAAGGCCTACGTGGCGAAGTACCCAAACGTGACGATTGACCTCGTCAGCCAGCCCGCCGACAACTACTTTGCGCTCTTGAAGACGGCCGCCATCGCCGGGTCCGGCCCAGACATGATGACGATGTGGACGGGCCTGTTCGCCCTCCAGAACCAGGGCTATCTGGAGCCACTCAACTCGTACATCCCGACGGATACGCTCAAGCAGTTCACCGGCATCGACTGGTGCTCCAAGGGGCTGTCCGTCGATCAGGGCGCCATCTGCGTCACGCTTGATATGCAGCACTACAACGGCTTCTACAACAAGGAGCTGTTCACGCAGGCCGGGATCACAACCTTCCCGACCAACTGGGACGAGTTCATGGCCGCCTGCGCCAAGCTCAAGGCCGCTGGAATCCAACCCCTGGCCTACGGAACGGGCGGCCAGGCGCTCAACGCGGGCTTCTACCCGTACTACGACCTCAGCTACCTGATGATGTTCTTGCCAGTGTCCGACTGGCACAAGCTCTACAGCGGCGCGATCCCCTGGACGGACCCGGCGATCGTGGCCCAGCTCACCAAGTGGGCGTCGCTCAAGTCCCTGGGCTACACGAACTCCGACGTGCTCACGAACACGGACTCGGTGGCCCAGTTCGAAGCCGGCAAGGCCGCCATGACGCTCGAGGGTTCGTGGGACTTCAAGGAGTTCCACGACAAGATGGGTGACAACGTGGGTGTCTTCGTCCCGCCCTTTACGGACACGCAGGCCAAGGGCGTCGTCGAGTTCCCCGGAAACGGGTTCGGCGTGACGAGTTACTCCCAGCACAAGACCGAGGCCGCGGCGTTCCTCGCCTGGCTCGTCACTCCCGAAGCCCAGAAGATCATCGCGGACGGCGGCCTGATCCCGGTCGTCCCCGGGACCTCGGCGAGTCAACCGTTGGCCAATGCGATGCTCGACTTCGCCGGGACGCAGGGTTACACCCGCTACCCGATGATCGATAACGTGATCCAGCCCGAAGTTCAGGACGTCGCCACCCGGGTCCTGAACGCGATCCTGGCCGGGACCATGAGCCCGGAGGACGCGGCGAAGGCGATGGCCGACGCGCTCAATCAGCTGCCGGCCGATCGGCGCGGCGACACGTACACGGCACCTGCCGCCGGCGGGTGATCTCTGACGGCCGGCGGCGGACGCAATTCGCCGCCGGCCCCAGTCGTCTCACATGACCACCACGTCGATGGCTGCCGCCAGCACTGCCCCCGTGCGCGAACGGGGTCCGCGCATGTCAGGCGGCCGCCTTCGAGCCTCGCAACGGCGCGCCGGCCTCGCCTTCGCGATGCCCGTCATCGTGCTCGAGTTGCTCCTGCTCGCCGTACCGCTTGCTCAGGCTGTCTACTTCAGCTTCACTCGCTGGGACGGCCTCACCTCATCCTGGATCGGGGTCGCGAACTATCAGCGTCTCTTCAGCGATCCGACCTTCTGGCGCGTGGTCGCGAACAACCTCCTCCTGCTGGCTTCGGTGCCGCTCGCGATCCTCATTCCATTGCTCGTTGCCTACCTGCTCAACGAGCACATCCTCGGCTGGCGCTTCTTCCGATCGGCCTACTTCCTGCCCACCGCGATCTCGTGGGTGGTCATCGGCATGGTGTCGCTCCGCGTGTTCGCGAGCGAAGGGGTACTCAACCACGTGCTGGATGCCGTCGGGCTCGGCTTCATCCAGACGGACATGCTCGCCGGAGAGTTGTCGGCGATGGGGGCCGTCGCAATCACGTTCATCTGGTCCGTGTTCGGAACCAATACGATCATCTTCATCACGGGGATGGCCACCCTCGACCGTGAAATCTACGAGGCCGCTCGGGTCGACGGCGCAGGGCCTTTCACGACATTCGTGAAGATCACGATCCCGATGCTAATGCGGTTCATCCAGTTCGCATTCATCCTGACGCTGATCACAGCGTTCACCGCGCTCTTCAGCCTGATCTTCGTCATGACCGGCGGTGGACCCGGGTATGGCACGACGACGCTGGAGTTCTACGTCTACCAGCAGGGCTTCAAGGTGGGCGTCTTCGGCTACGCGGCGGCGATCGGGATCGTGCTTTTCGTCATCGTCTTCGCCATCAGCCTCGCCCAGTTGCGGCTCTTCCGCAGTCGGCTGGATTAGCGACGACCATCGTGCTCGACATTCGACGCCGGATCACACGCGGCCTCATGTTCCTTATCCTGTGCGCGGTCGTCGTGATCATGCTGTTCCCTTTCCTGTTCATGATCATCACGGCGTTCCGGTCCCGGGACCAATACCTCACCGGGAATGGTTTCTCGCTCGACAGCTGGGCGGAGCTGTTCAAATACCTCCCGGTCGTGCAGCAGCTGATCAACTCCACGATCGTCACCACAGGCGCCGTCCTCCTCATCCTCGTCGTGAGCACGACGGGCGGCTTCGCCTTCGCCAAGCTCGGTTTCCGCGGGTCCGGCTTCGTGTTCCTCGGCATCCTTGCCGGCATGATGATTCCGATGCAATCGATCATCATCCCCGAGTTCGTGAACATGGCCCGGATCGCCCACCTCAACAACCACTACCTGGGTGCGATCCTTGTCTACGCGGCGCTCGGTGCGCCATTCGCGACGTACCTGATGACGACCTACTACCGGGGGGTCCCTTCCGAGCTGGTCGAGGCGTCGGTCATCGACGGCGCTTCCTACTGGCAAGTCTTCCGGCGGGTGATGCTGCCCTTGAGTGTCCCGGCGATCACGACGGTCGCGGTCCTTCAGTTCATCCAGGTGTGGGATGACCTGCTCGTTGGGCTGCTCTTCCTCAACGGAACGGGTGTCCGCACCATCACGGTCGGCCTCGCCGTGATTCAGACGGGCCGCGTCGTCAACGTGCCGGCCCTGATGGCAGGCTCCCTGTTGTCGGCCCTGCCAGCGATCATCGTCTTCCTCATCTTCCAGCGGAGCCTCATCCAGGGACTCACGATGGGGGTGAGCAAGTGACCATGTCTCCCGTCGGTGCTCCCGATCAGTTCGGGTGGTCCGCCCACGAGCGGAGGGAGGAGATCGCGCGACTCGTCGACGAGGCACATCGGGTCAGCGTGGCCGACCTGACGGTCCGTTTTGGGGTCACCGACGCTTCGATTCGCCGCGATCTGATCTTGCTCGAGGCCGACGGCCGCCTGCGACGGATCCACGGCGCTGCCGTCAGCCATTCGGCCAAGCTCGCCGCGGGTACCTTCGCCACGAAACTGCGGCTCCACTACGACGAGAAGACGCGAATTGCGCGCGCGGCAGCGAACCTGGTCCAGCCCGGCGAGATCGTGGTCTTCGATTCGGGGACGACCGTGGCGCGGGTGGCCGCTCACATGCCGGTCGCGCTGCGCGGCCCGAACGCGATCACGGCCGTGACCTACTCCCTGCCCGTCATCGACGAACTCGGCAGCTGGGAGGCGCCCCACATGGTGGTGGTGGGGGGCCTGTACCTGCCCGACTACCGCGCCTTCGTGGGACCGGAGACCATCAACGGCCTGCGCGAGCTGGCAGCCGACGTCATCTTCCTCGGGTGCGACGGCTTGACCGTCGAATCGGGCCTGACCACGCCACATGTCCTGGTAGCAGAAGTGGGGGCGGTGGCAACGTCACGATCCCGGCGCGTCGTGGCCGTTGCGGACTCGTCCAAGATCGGCCGGCAGGGTTTCAAGCCGATCGTGGCGCTGTCGGACGTGGACGTCCTGATCACGGATACTGCGGCCGACGCGGAACGCATCGCCGAGATCCGCGCCGCGGGTGTCGAGGTTCTCCTCGTTTGACGGCCTCGGGCGGCCCGCGGGCGTACGCCTCGAGTTGGCGCGGGGTCGATTCCCTGGTCCTCGAGAACCGCCGGCTGCGGGTCACGGTCGTTCCCTCGATGGGCGGTCACGTAGCCGAACTCGTGGATCTCGCCGCGGACCGGGACCTCCTCTGGCACAACCCTCGGGCGATCCCGCGGCCGGCGCCGTATGGCGCCCATTTCGACGACTGGTGGTCAGGGGGATGGGACGAGATCTTTCCGAGCGGCGACACCGGGACCCTCCACGCCGAGGCCCTGCCGTATATGGGCGAGCTCTGGTGCGTGCCGTGGGAAGCGTCCGGTTCGAGGTCTGCGGATGGACGGGAGGCGTCGATCGCCGGGACCGGGTTCGGGACGGTCGCGCCGGCGCGCTTCGAGCGTCGGCTCTCCCTGCGCGACGATGAACCGGTCCTCCGAGCGCATTACCGAATCGAGAACCTCGATGTGCGGGTCCTGCCGTTCACGTGGGGGATCCACCCCGCGTTCGCAGTCGGACCGACGCACCGGATCGACCACCCCGGGACGACGATGATCGTGGGTGTGTCCTCGTCACCCGCGATGGGCAAGCCCGGCGATACCTACTCCTGGCCCCAGATGCCGGATCCGACGATGGCGGCAGGAACGCGCGAGATGTCGCTCGTCAGGGATCGCGACGCCGGCGTGTTCGGGGGTCACTGGGCGGCTGACCTGCCGGCCGGATGGCTCGCCCTCACCGATACAGCGGACGGACGCGGGGTCACGATGGTTTTCGATCCGAAGGTGTTTCCACATGCGTGGCTCTGGCAGGTCTACGGTGGCTGGCGCGGGCACCATCACCTGGCCCTGGAGGCATGGACCAGCCACCCGATGGACCTGGACAGCGCCCTCGCGGTGGGCCGCGCCCGGGACCTCGAGCCCGGCGCCGTGCTGGAAACCGACGTTGCTTTCGTCCTGCACGAGGGCCTCGAACAGGTTCACGACGTCACGCGGGTCGGCGACGCGATCGTGGTCCGCTGACCGAACTCTCACGGTTCGCCGGAGCGCACGGCCAACGAGTTCCGCCGTTTCCTACAAGAGTCCGGACGGCTCCAGGACCACCCACTCGAGGGGGCCAGTTATAGCCCACGGCGGGTGTCCCTAATTGAGGTGACCCGGTCTCGTGGAGACCCGACGAGTTGAGACACTCGAACCCCAGATCTTGGGTCATCGGTCACAGATCCACTCGCTCGCCGGTGGGCTCGAGTCAGGGTCCTTGCAGCAGCCCGTTGCATGGCCGGCCACGTACCGGTCCGGGGCGGCCTCGAAGCGGGCGCGGCAGCCGGGGCACTTGAAGCGGAGTATCCGACCTTGGTACTGGACCGTTACGCCTTCACCCGCCGCGACGTCGTTGCCGCAGACGAGGCAGCGCGCCCCCGGTTGGTCACGTGAATCCAGAACGATAAGCTCAGAGGCAACAGCCATTACGATGCCTCCACGATGATGCGTCCGCGCAGCATGCCCATCTGGCAGGTGAACTCGTGTTCGCCTGGGTCGCCGGCCATGAACTCAATGGGGACGACCGCCCCGGTCGGCAATGGCGCCGACTTGCCGAAGTCCGGCAGGACGACCTGCTCGGAGCAGGCCGCCGTCTCCTCGCGCCGGAACAGGAGCCGGACCGGCCGCCCTGCGGCGACCCGGATCGTGTCGGGCGTGTAGCCGCCCTTCACGAGGATCATCTGCTCCTG
>JANMPD010000297.1:0-19911 GCA_031369685.1 Chloroflexota bacterium
CATGCTGCTCAAGCGGGCAGCAAAACTTCGATAAGCCATGGAACTCCGCCGCGCCAAACTCATCGCCCAGGAATGCCTCGACGCCATCATTCCGCATTGTGTGAAAGGCGAGATCGTGGGCAGTATTCGGCGTGGGCGCCCCCGACCGGCTCCCCCCCCGCGCCTCCTTTCGATGGGCGAGACCTACGGCACGGTGACCGGACAGGGCGTCGCACCCGTTGTGGTGCATACGATCCTGCCTTGCAGCACCGGCGAGATCAGCCCGGCGGACGTCAGGTAGTCCGAGACGTCCTGGTCCAGGAGCCCGAGCGTTGCGTATCGACCTGCGAAGATTGGATATCCATCACCGCCGGCCGCCACGAAGTCGTTCGTGGCCACGGTGTACGAACCACCAACAAGGTCAATGGCCGCACCCGTACAGGAGCCGTTGCCGGCCTGTCGAACTGCCCCTGTGACACGGGACCCGACAAGCGCCTGAATGTTGTAGGTGAAGCACAGGCCGGAGACCTGCGCGAACTTGCCATTCGCCGCCGGCATGGAGGACACGGCGTTTTCGAGCATCAGCTTCAGCTCGGCGCCCGAGAGCGTTACGGTGACGCCCTGGTTACCGAACGGCAGCACCGTGTTGACCTGACCCCGCGTGATCGGATACGGCGTCGGCGTGTAGGCGGGGCAGAAGTCCGTCGCACTGTTGATGAGTGGACAGGTCAGGTCGGCCCGAATCCCGCCCGAGTTCGCGATGGCGAATTCCGTGCCGTACCGGATCCGCATCGCATCGGCGATGACGTCCCCGATGAGCGACTCACAGAAGCGCCCACCGCTCTGATTGCACGAGTCCTTTCGCGGGATGTAGACCGTCGATGTCCCGACGGTTCCGCTGAAGATCGGCGTCAGCAGCGCGCGGTATGGCTGGAGCATCGCTGCAATCCCGGCGTTCGGGACCACGGCTGCTGACGTGGGGGTCACAAAGGTGTGCGTCATGCTCAGGATCTGGCCGGTCCCACGCTTGATCGTGAGCTGTGTCTTTGAGAAGGAGACCCCCTTCGACCGGTTCTCGAACACGAACTGGCCATTGATCGTGCCCTGGTACTGGACATCGGTATGGTCACCGACAATCAAGTGGAACCCTGACACAGCGTTGGCGAAGTCGATCAGCTCACCCTGAGGCTGTCCGGCGACGAAATTCGTGACGCCCTTGTGGGTGATCGCAACGAAGAAGTTGGCGCCCTCCGCCGTTGCGGCAGCCTTGGCGGCCATCGCCGCGGCAGCGCTATCGGTCGGCACCATCGTGCCCATGCTCCCGGGGAAGTTGAGGCTTGGGGCCTCTTCGTTCGTGATCCCGATGACAGCGACGTTCACGCCCTTGTAGTTGAAGATGGCGTAGTCGGACACGCCGCTGAAGTTGGCGTCGCGATTCGACAGGTTCGATGAGACGTAGCGGAACGGGGTTCCCGGAACCGAGGGGTCGGTTGACGCCGCAAGATCGATCTGATCCTGGAGCCGCCCGAGGCCCGCGTCGAAGTTGTGGTTGCCAAGTCCACCAACCTGGATACCCATCATTCGCTCGGCGAGGATCGCGGGGACATCCTCGAAGTAGTTCGAGACCGGCGGAGTCGCGCCCACGTCGTCCCCCGCGGTCAGGGTCAGGTTATTCGTGTAGCCGGCCCGTGCCGTGTCGAGGTACGTCTTGAGTACGGCGGCACCGCCGACCCCGTTGATCGGATCCACCTGGCCGTGCCAGTCGGAAATGTCGAGGATCTGCAGAGCGACCGTGGGTCCAGGCGTTGCTCGGGCGGCCAGGACTCCCGCCGGGATCGTCAGGGCGGCAATCGCGAAGATCACCAGGAGTAGCGGACCTCGTCCGCGACGTGCGCGATCAGGGAGCGGCATGGGCACTGAGTCCTCCATGAGCCGTGGCGCCTCGGGTGGACGCCCCTCCGGGCTGAACCTCAACCTTACCCCGATCGATCGATCCTGGTGCTGTCCGGCACCGGCCTCACCGTGCTTGCTGGTGCCTGAATGCACCGCTTCGCGATTGCGCAGCGGGCTGATGGCAGGCCCCCGCGTGCCGTTCGCGCCGCGTAACCCGCACGTGATTGCCGCGCAACCCGCATCCATCTGCGCTCCAACCCCATCGGGGGATCATCGGTCGTGGCCCAATCACTCACCGTCCAGGAGCGACTCGCGCGCCTCGATCCAGAGCAGCGGGCTGCGGCAACGGCGCGCCCCGGTCCCATCCTGTGCGTCGCCCCGGCCGGCAGCGGCAAGACGTCGACCCTCGTGGCCCGGATCGCCTGGTTGGTGGACGGCGGGGTCGACCCTGGAGCCATCACTGCGCTCACCTTCAACCGCCGCGCGGCCGAGGAGCTGTCCGAGCGGCTCGAGGCCGCGCCGCCCGAGCACGGCGAGACGATTCGGGTGCGCACGTTCCATGCCCTGGGTCTCGAGATCCTCCGCGAATCCGGGGAGTCGGTCACTCCCCTCCTCGACCGCGACGCGGTGCTCCGCGAGCTGATCCCCCGGATCTCGATGGCGGCGCTAAGACGGCTGGACACGGTCATCTCGCGTTTCAAGCTCGACCTGATGGTGCGTCCTGATGAGGTGGCCGCCGACCCAGACGCGGGTCCAACGGCGGCGGCATTCGTCGCCTATGAGCGCGCGCTCGCCACGGCTGGAGGCCTCGATTTCGACGACCTGGTGGCTCGCGCCGTCCGGCGGCTGGAATCGGACGACGCCGTTCTCGCAACGTGGCGCTCCCGCGCCGTGCACCTGCTCGTGGACGAGGCACAGGACCTGGACCGGATGCAGCTCCGGATGGCGATCGCGCTCGCGTCGCCCGACCATCGGATCTTCCTCGTCGGCGACGACGATCAATCGATCTACGGCTGGCGGCTTGCCGATGTTCGGCGGCTCCTGACCCTCGCCGAGACCTCGCTCCCCGGACTCCGGCGCCACGATCTGGCCACGAACTACCGCTGCCCGAAGCCGGTGGTGGAGCGCGCCGTCCGGCTCGTCGCCCATAACACGGAACGGTTCGCCAAGTCGATCCGGGCCCGCCCCAAGGCACCCGGCGCGCTGATCCTTGCGCCGACACAGGCGGATCCCGTGGACGCCTGTGAGACCCTGATCCGGTCCTGGCCGAGTGACGACAGCACGCGGGCCATCCTCGCAAGAACCAATCGCGAGCTACTGCCTGCCGTTGCGGCGTGCCTGACCCTGGAGGTTAGTTTCCGGGCTCGCGATCTCGACCTTCCGCTGGAGTCACCAGCGCTTGATGCGCTCATCGGCCACGTGGCCCGTGCGCAGTACTTGCCGCTCGTCGTGACGCTTGCCCGCCTCCGCGACGCCGAGCAGGGCGACGCGAAGGGGGTCGCATCGGCGCTGCTGGACTGGGCTCCGGCCTACCCGGACGCCGGAGCGTTCCGGACGGCCGTCACGGAAGCGCGGGACCGCCTCGCGAATCTGCGACGGGACGATGCTGCCTTGTCCCTGGCCACGGTCCATGGCACTAAGGGTCTCGAGTTCGATCACGTCGCCGTCATCGGCCTCGATGCCGGCCGTTTCCCGAGCGCCCGATCCATCGAGGATGCCGAGGATCCCGAGCGAGCCCTCGAGGAGGAGCGCCGTCTCGCGTACGTGGCATGGACTCGTGCGCGCCGGACGCTGACCCTGTCGTACGACCCGGCCGCGCCCTCGCCGTTCCTCCTGGAAGCATTCGATGAAGGGGAATTGGGCATCGTGGCGTAGGATCCCGGCATGTCCAACCTTCCGGCGCTCGGTCCTCGCGGTGAGGGCTGGGTGATCCTGCAACTCATCGTCCTCGGGCTGATCGGCCTTGCCGGCCTGACCCTGTCCACGCCCGAACCCGATTCATGGAGCTCCGTCAGCACGGTCGCGGGGACGATCCTCCTGCTCGCCGGGGCTGCGCTCGGCCTGGCCGGGATCTCGGGGCTCCAGGGCGGCGATGCGCTGACGGCGGTCCCGAGGCCGCGCGCCGAGGCGAGCCTGGTCGAGACCGGCGCGTTCGGACTGGTCCGCCATCCGATCTACGGGGCGCTGATCCTCGGGTCGATCGGCTGGGCGCTCCTTCGTGGGTCGCCGGCCGCCCTCGCCGCCACCGCACTCCTGTTCGTGGTCCTCGACCTGAAGCGTCGGCGAGAGGAACTCATGCTCCTGGAGCGCTACCCCGGGTATGCCGCCTACCGCACGCGAACCCGTCGCTTCATTCCCTGGATCTGGTAGCGGGCGGGCCCCGCCGCAGCGGGGGTGCCGCCAGCGGGGGCGAGGGAGCGGGCGAGGGCGCCGTGGCGGGCGGGCGGCGGGCGCCGAAGCGGGCGGCGGGCCGCCGGGGCGCCGTAACGGGCGTCCCAGGGTTCGCGGCTCAGCGGTCGCGCGGTGAGCCCCGCTCGCTCTCGTACCGGTGCATCTCCCAGCGCGCGATGAGCTTCAGCAGTCGATCGATCGCGACGAGGAACGGCTCGGTTACCGACGCCGGCAACGTGTCACGGATCGAATCCTTCACGCCGAATGCCGCCCGCCCGGCCCGTGCCGATGCCCTGAGCGCCGGGATCGGCGCATCCCGGAATCGATCAGGCATGGCTCCGAGGTAGCGGACCCAGCGGGCCGATCCAGCCGCAACGGCAGCGGCCAGCAGGTGGTCTGCGGCACGGGCCGCCACGAGGGCGGCCGCATCGATCTCGGGCGTTTCGTGCCGCGCCGGCACGGGCTCCCGCTCAGCCACGACCGCGAGCCGCAACCGCCTCTCGACGCTTCGGCGAGGTCCCATTCGCGCCATTCCCGCCGTCCGACCCGGCGGAGCGGCCGGCAATCGCCCGACGACGGCCGGCTTCCTCCGCGAACGTCACGTCGGACAATGGCACGAGCGGCTCGCCCCGCAGGACCCGTGCGAGGTACTCGCCCGTGGCAGAACCCGGGGTCGCGGCGATGTCCTCGGGTGTGCCCTCGGCGATGATTCGCCCACCGCGGGCACCACCCTCCGGCCCGAGGTCGGCGATCCAGTCCGCGGTCTTGATGACGTCGAGGTTGTGTTCGATGACCAGGACCGTGTTGCCGGCATCGACGAGCCGATGCAGGACCTGGAGGAGCTTCTCGACGTCGGCGAAGTGGAGGCCCGTGGTCGGCTCGTCGAGGACGTACAGGGTCTTGCCGGTTGCCCGCTTCGAGAGCTCGGTCGAGAGTTTGACCCGCTGGGCCTCGCCGCCCGACAGTGTCGTGGCCGGCTGCCCGAGGTGAATGTAGCCGAGCCCGACATCGTTGAGGGTCCGCAGCTTGGCCGCGATCGATGGAACGGCCCCGAAGAACTCCACCCCCTCCGCGACCGTCATCTCCAGGACATCGGCGATCGACTTGCCCTTGTAGTGGACCTCGAGCGCCTCGCGGTTGTAGCGCTTGCTCTTGCAGACCTCACACGGCACGTAGACGTCGGGCAGGAATTGCATCTCGATCTTGATGATCCCGTCGCCCTTGCAGTTCTCGCAGCGGCCGCCCTTCACGTTGAACGAGAAGCGACCCGGGGAATAGCCCCGGACCCGCGCCTCCGGGGTCGCGGCAAACAACTCCCGGATCGTGCCGAACAGGCCCGTATACGTCGCCGGGTTCGACCGCGGGGTCCGGCCGATCGGGCTCTGGTCGATCTCGATGATCTTGTCGATGTGCTCGGCGCCCTCGAGCGCGTCGTGCGCCCCGGGCGTTGAGCGGGCACCATGCAGCTCGCGCGCGAGGGCCCGGTACAGTACCTCGGTCACGAGCGTGGACTTGCCGCTCCCTGAGACACCGGTGATCGCGGTGAAGGTTCCGAGGCGCACCGAGAGGTCCACGTTCTGGAGGTTGTGGGCCCGCGCCCCGCGAACCGTGAGGTAGCGGCCGTTGCCGGGACGCCGAACCTCCGGGATCGGCACCATCCGCTCGGCGCGAAGGAAGGCCCCGGTGATGGACCGTGGTTCCGCGAGGACGTCCTCGATCGGCCCATTGGCGATGATCTCGCCACCGTGCTCCCCTGCCCCGGGCCCGATGTCGATGACCCAGTCCGCGGTCCGGATCGTCTCCTCGTCATGCTCGACGACGAGGACGGTATTGCCGAGGTCGCGCAGTCGTGTCAGCGTTGCGATCAGCTTGGCGTTGTCGCGCTGGTGCAGGCCGATGGACGGCTCATCGAGGATGTAGAGCACGCCCATCAGCGTTGTCCCGATCTGGGTCGCCAGCCGGATCCGCTGGGCTTCCCCGCCGGACAGCGTCTGGCTCGTCCGATTGATGGTCAGGTAGTCGAGCCCGACATCCACCAGGAACCCGAGGCGTGCCCGGATCTCCTTGAGTACCTGGTAGGCGATGGTCCGTTCTCGTTCCGTGATCCGATCAGCCAGATCCTCGGACCAGGCGAAGGCGTCGGTGATCGAGAGATCGGACACGGTCGAGATGTCGCGCCCGTCCACGGTCACCGCGAGGGCCTCGGGGCGCAGTCGCTTGCCGTTGCATTTCGGGCAGGGCTTCTCGACCATGTATTTCTCGAGTTCGTTCTTGATGAACTCGGATTCGGTCTCCCGGTACCGTCGCTCGAGGTTGGTGACGGCACCTTCGAACGCGGCCACATAGGAGTTCTCGCCCCGTTCGTGCTTGTAGCGGATGACGACCTTCTCGTCCTTCTTCGCATAGAGCAGGTACTCGACGGCCTCGGCCGGCAGGTCGCGGATCGGCGCCGCAGGATCCCAGCCGTGCGACTGGAAGACCGCCTCGGTGATCTTCATCCGCCAGGAGGCGTCGGTCGGCATCCCGTTCGCCCGTACGGCTCCGGTCAGCACGCTCTTGGATCGATCCGGGATCACGAGATCAGGGTCGATCTCCAGGCGCGTCCCGAGCCCGGTGCAGGTCGCGCAGGCGCCATGGGGTGAGTTGAATGAGAAGCTGCGTGGTTCGAGCTCATCGATCGTCGTCCCGTCGTATGGGCAGGAATAGCGCTCGGAGAACCGCCGCTCCTCGAAATCCGGGGCCTCGTCCTCGCGCGAAGCCGCGGCGATCAGGACGACGCCTTCGCCGAGGCGGAGCGCCGTTTCGATGGAATCAGCGAGTCGCGGCGCATCAGGGTCCGGGAGTGCTTCGCCGGTCGATGGGTCGACCGGGCGGCCTGCGTCGTCGATCGCCCACCCCTCGGGAGCCTCCGCGCGGCGGACGATATACCGGTCCACGACGACCTCGATCGTGTGGCGCTTGTACTTGTCCAGGGTCGGGGCCTCGCTGAGGTCGTAGGTCCGTCCATCGACACGCACGCGGACGAAGCCCTGCTTGCGGGCCGTCTCGAAGACGCGGTCTCCCTCGGTCTTGCGATCCTTGATGAGCGGGCCCAGCACCAGGAGCCGCGTGCCTTCGGGCATGGCCAGGACCTGGTCGACGATCTGCTGGACGGTCTGGCGTTCGATCTCCCGACCGCAGCTCGGACAATGCGGATGCCCGATCCGGGCAAACAGCAGGCGAAGATGGTCGTAGATCTCGGTCACTGTACCGACGGTCGACCTCGGGTTCCGACTCGCACCCTTCTGGTCGATGGAGATGGCCGGGGACAACCCATCGATCTGGTCGACATCGGGCTTCTCCATCTGCCCGAGGAACTGGCGCGCGTACGCCGACAGGCTCTCGACATACCGACGCTGGCCCTCGGCATAGATCGTGTCGAAGGCAAGGCTCGACTTGCCGCTACCGGACAACCCGGTGATCACGACCAGCCGGTCGCGCGGGAAATCCAGCGTGACGTTCTTGAGGTTGTGTTCGCGCGCGCCGCGAACCACGATCCGATCGGGGGGCACGTGCGAAGTGTAGCGGATCCATGCGAAACCGAACAGGCGTTCGCGTCGTTCGCGGACCGGTTCCCCTCGCCGACCAATGTCGGCCGCACGAACCAGCGGTGATTCCCAGGGCGCACGGCCGCACGGACCTAGCCCGTTGCTCGAATGGCCTCGAGCCAGGAGCTGTAATGCAGCGCGAATTCGGAAGGCAACGGACCCGGTGTGAACAGCCAGTCCCGATGCTCATACGTTCGATCACCGACGATCTCGTCCGATTCGACGATCGGCTGGTTCGGGCCCAGATGATGGAATCGGTAGCCATAGGGCCGAAGGACCGCCATCAGTGCTGCCTCGGTCCTGTCGACGAGAACCTCGCAGATGATCCACGGCCGCGTGTTCGTCAGCAGGTCCCGGCCGCCTGCCAGCACGTCCGGCTCGGTGGTCTCCGTGTCGATCTTGAGGACGGTGGGTCGCCGATCAAGGCGCCGCACGACTTCATCGAGTCGTTCGACCGGGACTTCGACGGTTCCCGATGCGGTCCGGAATCCGGCCTTCAATGAGTTTGAGCTTTCGGACTTGGTGGACAGGTAGAGCGTCGCCGTACCTGTGGTCGCCCCGAGGGCGATCGCCTCGATGGTGCAGTCGAGCGCGTTCGCAGCGACCACGGATCGGAACGTGTCGGCGACGTTGGGCGTCGGCTCGAATCCGGTCAGCCGAGCCGTGGTCGTCGACGCGGCGACGATCGAGAAGATCCCCACATTCGCGCCGATATCGAACGCATCCGTGCTTTCGAGGACGGAGATGGCCGCAAGAAACGCCGCCATCGTCTCGGGCTCGTAGCGGGCGACGCCGCCCTCGTCCAGAAGACGGGGAACGAAGGATCGGTACGGCGCGGTGAACTTCACCCGCGCCGGTCGAGCCGCGTTGCGAACGAGCGCACCGAGCCCCGTCGGCGGTACGGGCATCCCGAGCGAGAACCGCCGCGTCCTCGGCGCCGCCCGAAGGATCCGCGTCGGCAGAATCCGCCGGAGAACGGCCTTCACCCCGGGCGGGAGGCGCCGAGCAATCAAGCGCCGCAGCGTCATCAGAAGGGACATCCGTCCGATGATAGGCGGGCGCTCGATCGACCGTTCGATCGACTGTTCGATCGGCCGTTCGATCGACTGTTCAGCGGCGCCGCGGAGCCCTCGCCCCGGTCCGCTTCCGGATATTCGGCGTGACCGAGCGATCCCAGGTCGGCCGCTCCTGCCATCGCCCTCGGGGCGACGCCTCGTCGTCGTGCTCGTCGCGGATGCCGGGGAGCCAGTCGGACGCGGTCCCGGCGCCTTCTGCGTCCGCGTCCCCTTCATCGTTTCCGGGCTCCTCGCCGGCCGGCAGGACCGTGACGGAGGAAACCTCGAAAACCGGAGCGCGATCCATGATGGCCGCAAACCGCTCGTTCTGGGAGGCCGGTCGGGCCTTGGCAGCGATCTCAAGCGCCCGGCCCACCACGACCGACTGGTCCTCCTGCAGGACACGCAGCCGGACCTGCTGGATCTCGTCACGCAGCGCCGCAGCGCGCTCGAACTCGAGCTCCCTGGCAGCCGCGCGCATGTCCGCTTCCATGCGTGCCACCAGCTGCTCGACCTTCTTGAGATCCAGCTCGACCAATCGGGCGTCACGAGCTTCGCGTTCCGATGTGTAGACGGTCGTCGATTCGGCCACGTGTCGGAGTTGGTCGTTGAGGTCCCGGATGCCCTTGATGATCGTGGTCGGCTCGATGCCGTGGTCGAGGTTGTACTGGACCTGGACGGCGCGCCGGCGATTCGTCTCGTCGATCGCCGCCTTCATCGAATCCGTCATCCGATCGGCGTACATGACGACCTCGCCACCGATGTTCCGGGCCGCACGGCCGGTCATCTGGATCAGCGACCAGGCGCTCCGCAGGAACCCTTCCTTGTCCGCATCGAGGATGGCCACCAGCGTGACCTCCGGAAGGTCGATCCCCTCGCGCAGGAGGTTGATCCCGACGAGGACGTCGTAGATCCCGAGCCGCAGATCCCGGAGGATCGCGACCCGCTCGAGGGTATCGACCTCCGCGTGCAGGTACTGGACCTTGATCCCGAGTTCGCGGAGATAGTCGGTGAGATCCTCGGCCATGCGCTTGGTCAGCGTCGTCACGATGGTCCGTTCGCCCCGTTCGACGCGCTTGCGGATCTCCTCCATCAGGTCGTCGATCTGGCCCTCCGTCGGCCGGACGTGGATGACCGGGTCGACGATCCCGGTAGGCCGGATGAGCTGTTCCGTGATCTGCTCGCTTCGCTCGAGTTCATAGGGACCGGGGGTCGCGGACATGTAGACCGCCTGATGGACGGTCGCCTCGAACTCCTCGAACGTGAGGGGCCGATTGTCGAGGGCGGACGGCAACCGGAACCCGAAGTCGACGAGGATCTCCTTGCGGGTCCGATCGTTCTTGTACATGCCGACAACCTGGGGGATCGTCATGTGCGATTCATCGGCGATGAGGAGCCAGTCCGGCGGGAAGTAATCGAGCAGCGTCCAGGGCCGGCTGCCGGCGTCGCGTCGCGACAGGTGCCGCGAGTAGTTCTCGACGCCCGAGCAGTAGCCCAGCTCGCGAAGCATCTCGAGGTCGAACGTGGTGCGCTGCCGGAGGCGCGCCCCTTCGAGCGCACGGCCCTCGGCCTCGAGCCCGGCGACCCGCTCCTCCATCTCGGCCTCGATGTCGACGATCGCTGCCTGGAGCTTGTCGGCCGGCGTGACGTAGTGCGACGCCGGGTAGACGTTGACGTCCTTCCGCTCGGCCAGCAGTTCGCCGGTCAGCGGGTCCAGTTCGGTGATCCGCTCGACCTCGTCACCGAAGAACTCGACCCGGACCAGGCGATCCTCGGATGCGGGCTGGAACTCGAGCGTGTCGCCTCGCACCCGGAACCGAGCCCGCGACAGCGCCTGGTCGTTGCGCTGGTACTGGAGATCCACGAGGTGGCGCAGGACCGCATCCCTCCGGTATTGGCCGCCGACCCGAAGTCGCAGGACCGTGGCTCCGTAGTCCACGGGTGCGCCGATGCCGTAGATGCACGAGACCGAGGCCACGACGATGACGTCTCGTCGCTCGAACAGGGCATGCGTTGCCGCGTGACGGAGGCGGTCGATCTCGTCGTTGCGGCTTGAGTCCTTCTCGATGTACGTGTCCGACCGAGGCAGGTACGCCTCGGGCTGGTAATAGTCGAAATAGCTGACGAAGTACTCGACGGCATTCTCGGGAAAGAACTCGCGCAACTCGGCGTAGAGCTGGGCGGCGAGCGTCTTGTTGTGCGCAAGCACCAGGGTCGGGCGGTTCGCCGCCTCGATCGTCCAGGCAATCGTGGCGGTCTTGCCGGTCCCGGTGGCGCCCAGCAGGGTCTGATGCCGAAGGCCCTTCTCGAGGCCCGCCGTGAGGCGTGCGATCGCCTGCGGTTGATCACCGGTCGGCTGGAACGGGGCGACGAGCTTGAAGTCCGGCACACCCGAAGTTTATCAGTCCGGGACTGCTTTCGAACACCTGTTCGGTGGGACGGATGGCCGGACGTGCCGGTACCCCTCGCCTATTTCGATATCGACCGTGGAGCGGGAGACTCCGAGAACACTGATCGCACGGAAGGCATCTGTCACGGCATGCGCATCCTCGCCAGGCGAGATCGGGCCAGTCATCACCGCTCCGGGGCTGCGGGACAGAGCCTGGTCGAGTTTTCGCTCGTCCTGACGCCGTTGCTGCTGATCCTCCTCGGGATCATCCAGTTCGGATTCATCTTCAACTCGTACATCACGATCGCCAACGCCACGCGCGAGGGCGCCCGAGACGGCTCGATCTATACGTACGTGCAGGGCCAGAGCAAAGCCCAGAACGACGCGGCCCGCAACACCGCGATCAAGACGACGATCCAGAATTCGATGAACCTGCTCTCGTCGAGCGCGCCGTGGTTCACGACGAGCGGCACCTGGTCACAGACCGGAGACGTCTTCACGAACGGCGACCTGACCGTCACCTATGCCCTGCCCGCGGGGATCAATGAGAGCGACGCGCGGGTGGGCCAGACGGTCACCGTTCGCGTTCGCTACCACCAGGACCTGCTGATCCCCTTGATCTCGGCGATCCTGCCCCGGGACGCCGGCGGTCGGCTCGTCCTGACCGGGGAAGTCACGATGGTCATCAACTGATGAGCGTCGTCTGATGCCCGGGAACCGCGCGGCCAGCCGCGGTCAGGTCCTCGTGGTGTTTGCGCTCGGGCTCACCGCGCTGCTGGCTGCCGCCGGCGTTGCCGTGGACATCGGGCGGTTCTACAGCGAGCGTCGCTTTCTCCAGAACGCCGCTGACTCCGCGGCCCTTGCGGCCGCGAACGCCCTGATCCGTGGCGATTCCGACGCCAACGCGAGGATCGCCGCCGAGAACACCCTTACCCAGAACTTTGCCGGTGACCCGAACGGGATCGTGCCGGCCCTGCCCCCCGCGACGCCCGAGTACGAGAGCGGCCACAGCGGCGACCCGTCCTATCTGACCAACGGCATCATCATTGCTGGCGGGACCGTTCGGGTCGCCCTGATGAACAGCATCAACTACACCTTCGGCCGTGCGATCGGGCTCGGCAACCAGCCGATCGGCGCCCGGGCGATGGCGATGCTCCAGGGCGATCTCCTGCCGATCGCGGTGCGCCGGTTCGTGAACACGCCGGGCCCGAACGTGAGCGCGACGTATCCGTGCTCGGATAACCCGAGCTGGTTCACGGACTATTTCGCCACGGCGGCCACGTCCTGCCTGGGGACGGAATCGGACGCGAGCCTGCGCTCCGCCCCGAACGCCGGGGCAGCCTTCAACGGCGCGGATCCCGGCGCCGATACGACGAACCATGGCCCGATCCTGGCGATCCTCGGCCAGGGTGCCCAGCCCGGCAATGGCGCCGACTTCCGGGGATTCGTGGCCCTCGATATCCGCAACTTCCAGGCCGTCGGCTCACAGCTCTACTACAACGGGGTCAGCGGCTCGACCAACGCCAACACGCTGAAAGCCATGGAGGCCGGCTGGATCGCGACGGGCTATCCCGGGCCGATGTTCCCGTCGATCGTCTCCCCGCCCGACCCCAACGACCAGGTCGCGATCATGTCCGGCAACTCGACCGGGATCGTGATCGACGCGGTTCAGTCCCGCTATGCGCTCGGTGACCAGATCCTCGTGGCGGTCTACCCGGGCAACGTCATGGCGATCCCCGACTTCACGATCACGCCGCCGGGCGAGATCGACCTGCCCGCGAGTGGCACGACCGCCAACGCGGGCAGCCTCAAGGTGTCACGCAACCAGTCCTTCTCGGGCGTCGTGACCCTTTCGACCCTGACAGACCTCCTCGACCCGCAGAACCCGCTCACCACGGGTGCGATGAGCGGCGGCGCCTCGTCCATCACCTACAACCCGAACCCGGTTACGCCGTCCCTCGGTTCCGGCGCGAACGTCAGCCTCACCAATATCGTCACGTCCGGGGCGACGCCCGGGATCTACACGATCTGGGCGCAGGGCCAGGCTGGGAGTCCGTATCTCACGACCAAGGTCCAGCCGATGATGCTTAAGATCGGAACCGTGACCCGTGATTTTCAGTTCACCTCGAACGTCTCCACCTTCGATGTCGCCACCGGCGGCACGGCGACCTTTACGCTCCAGCTCCAGAACGCGCCGAACAAGAACACGAACTTCGGAAATCCCGTGGCGCTGTCCGTCGACACGCCGCTCCCGGTCGGCGTCGGGTCGATCTCGTTCTCGTCGTCGAGCGTCTCACCAACGAAGCTCGGTGCCGTGTCCACGCTCACCGTCAACACCGGGACGATGGCGCCCGGCCTCCACACGCTCACGGTCCGCGCGACCGGCATGAACGGGGATTCCACCTCACGCAAGGTCACGCACCTGATCCAGGTGACGTTGAACGTGGGCGGCTCCGGCAACGGCAACCAGGAGTACGTCGACATTTCGGGCTTCGCGGTGATGCGCATTGCAGCCGCGGATGCCAACACCATTTCCGGATATGCCATCACACCGGTCATCACCGACATGAACGACCCCCAGCTCCGTCGCGGTCAGGCGGCGCGGCTGGTGCCCTGGAATTAGCCGACGGGGCACGGCTCCAGCGGGCGCCTGGGCGCCCAAACCTCGGGAGGTAACGTCACATGGAAATGGAATATCGGGAGAACGGTCGCCGCGGCAAGGTGATCATCATCCTCGGCCTGATTCTTGCGATTTTGGCCGGCGGCGCGGCATTCTTCCTGATCAACGCTGCTCAGCAGAGTGCGGGCCAGGGCGAGCTGCAGAAGGTCTCGGTGGTCGTCGCGGCGCGGGCCATCCCGGCTCGCAAGCCGATCGAGCCCGCCGACCTGGCCGTTCGGGAGATCCCGCTCGATGCGACCAACAGCGAGGGCATCGTCACGAAGCCGGTCGACCTGATCGGGAAGGTCCTCGCCGTCACCGTGCTCAAGGACCAGATGGTCACCACCAACCTCGTGGCTTCGAGCTCGGGCGGTGGCGGATTCTCGATCCTCGAGCCCAACGAGACGGTCGGGCCCGATTCCATAGCCTGGCGCGCCGTTTCGCTGACGATTCCGGAGGATCGCGCCGTCGGCGGGTTGCTCCAGGCCGGCCAGACCGTCGATATCTTCGTTACGGCCACGGTCAATGTGCCGCTCGAACTCACCACCGCGGGCAAGTACTACACGGATCGATCGACCAAGATCACGTATCAGGACATCGTGATCCTTGCCCGTTCGGGCACGTTCTACGTGATCCGGGTGTCGCTTGCGGTCGCCGAGGAGATCAGCCACCTCCAGGCGAGCGGCAATGCATCGTTCAGCGCGGCGCTCCGGCCCGAGCAGGACGTGCGGACGGTCGACGCGTCGAGTCTCGGTTCCACGACCAACCTCATCATCACGAAGTACGGCCTGCCGATCCCGGAGACGTACCCAGCCGGCGGCGGCGCCTTCGCCACGCTGCCACCGATCCAGCCCACCCCGGGACCGTCCGAGTCGCCGTCGCCGGCTCCGTAGGTGTCCGACGGCCGGGCGGGCAGTGCATTCGACGCGCCGCTGACCCGGCGCACCTCCCCGCCACCCGGTCCCTCGTGGGCCGGGTGGCGTTTGTGTTTCAGGGCTCTTCCCGGGTCCTCGGTCCGCCGCGGCGCGGGCTCGCCAGCGCTGCCTCCCAGGCCGCCTCGACGATGCTCCTGACCGCTTCGAGCGTTCCGCTCGTATCGATGACGCGAGTCGCCACAGGCTCGACGACTTCCCGGATCCGGCCCTGGGCGGCGATCCGCAGGACGGCATCGTTCGACGCCGTGCCCCGTGCGACGAGTCGCTCCAGCTGAAGATCCGGCTTACAGGTCACGAGCCATACCTCATCGCACGCGTTCGCCAGGCCACCTTCGACGAGCTTGATGGCCTCGATGGCGACGGCGGCGCTGGCCGCGTCCTCGGCCGTGGCGATCGACGCGAGGATCGACCGTCGAACGGCCGGATGGACGATCGCTTCGAGTCGTGCGAGCGCAGCCGGATCCGCGAAGACGATCTTCGCGAGGGCCGCCCGGTCGAGGTCGCCGGCACGGGTCTGGACGGAAGGTCCGGATTCGGCCAGGACGGCGGCCAGTGTCGGCGCATCGCCATCGATCACGGCCCGCGCGACCGCATCGGCGTCGATGACCACGGCCCCCAGTTCCCCGAGCCAACCCGCGACCGTCGACTTGCCGCATCCGATGGGCCCGGTGATCCCGATCCGGATCGTCACGGCGCACGCTCCTCCAGGCTGAGCCAGGCATCCTCGGCGGCGGCGAGCGCCGCCTCTACGTCCGCGAGCTCGCTCGTGATCCGACGCAGCTCGACGAAGTTCGCCTGGACGCTCGGATTGCCCGTGGCCAGCTCCAGGTGATTCTTGCGCAGCCCCAGGCGCGTGAGCTCGCCGTCGACGGCCTCCCGCTGCTTGCGATACGCATCCTTCGACAGCTTCGGCGGTCGCGACCCCGTGGCCGCCTTTGGCGTGCCGGATCGGCGCGCCTCCGGGCCGGGCGCGGGATGCGCGGCAGGTCCCACAGCCGCTCCGTTGCCGATGACACCGGGCGCAGCTTGGCGACCGGGCGCGGCTTGGGCAATGCCGCCGGCTGTAGCTTGGCCACCGAGCGCGGCTTGGCCAGCGGGCGCCGCTTGGCCCGTTTCCGCGCCGCCTCCCGTCGACGGCCCCCGCGCGTCCCGGTACGCCCCCGTGCCGATCCTCGGATGGAGCCGTTGACCCTCCAGTTCGACGGCCGCGGCAACGGTCCAGCCGCCCGCAACGGCCTCACGCCAGGCGCGATAGCCCCCTTCGAACGTGGCGACCAGCCCGCCGTCTACCACCCACAGTCGATCACAGACCGTGTCGAGGAAACGCCGATCGTGCGAGACCACGAAGATCGTGGCCGGGCTGTCTCGGAGGAAATCCTCGATGGCCTCGCGCGCACCGACGTCCAGGTGGTTCGTTGGTTCGTCGAGGAGCAGCACATTCGCGGGCGTGATGCCCAGCAACGCGAGTTCGAGGCGGCTGCGCTCACCGCCGGACAGGAGCCGCACTTCCTTGAACGCATCGTCGCCTCGGAACAGGAACCGCGCGAGGTACGCGCGTGCCTCGCCATCCGTGACGCGGGCCAATTCGAGCATGGCGTCCAGCACCGTCGCTCCCGGGATCCCGGCGGCGCGGAGCTGCGCGAGGTAGCCGAGCTGGACGCCGTTGCCGAAGACGATGTTGCCGTCCAGGCCCGGCAGGTCCCCGGCCACCGTCCGAAGGAGCGTCGTCTTGCCGGCACCGTTCGGACCCACGATCCCGATCCGGTCCCCCCGTTGCGCCGCGAGGAATGGCGCCTGCGCGACCCGCGTCACCGTTCCGCCCGTTGCCGACGCCGGCAGGTAGCCGACCGACAGGTCCGTTATCCGGACCACGATTTCGCCGGATCGAGCAGGACCGGCGCCGAGCAGCGCGGCCTGCGGCAGCTTCAACCGGCGTGACGGCTTCGGAGCGCTGACCTCGGACGATTGTAGTCGCTCGAGACGGGCCTCGTGCTCGTGCATCTTGGAGAACTTGCGATGGCTGCGGTAGCGCTGGATCAGCTCGCGTTCCCGTGCGATCGAGCCGCCGTGCACGTCGGCATCCTTGGCAGCCCGTGCATCGCGCTCGATGCGCTGGCGGTGATACGACTGGTAGTCGCCCCGGAACGCGGTGATTCGACGATCGCGCAGTTCCCAGATGCGGGTGACGGTTCCGTCGAGGAACGCCCGATCGTGGGACGCCACGAGCAGCGATCCGGCCCGGCGACGAAGGTGCTCCTCGAGCCACTCCATGGCGCCGAGGTCCAGGTGGTTCGTCGGTTCGTCGAGCAGGAGCAGGTCCGGATCGGAGATGACGAGACGGGCCAGGGCGGCACGCGTCTGCTCGCCGCCGGACAGTTCCGCGGGAGCACGGAGCACCTCGTTGGCCGTGAAACCCAGCCCGGAAAGGGCCTCATCGACGCGCTGATCGAGCGTGTACCCGCCCAGGACATCGAACCGATGCTGGAGATCCGCGTATCCGGGCTCCGCGACTCGCCCGTCCCGCTCCAGTACCGCCAGCTGCTCCGCCATCGTTTCGAGATGCGCCGCACCATGACGCACGGCGGTTCGAACATCGGGCGAGGCCATGAAGGCTTCGTCGAAATGCGCCTCCTGGGCAAGGATGCCCAGGGTCAGGCCACGCTTGCGGTGGATGGTCCCCTCATCCGGTTCGTCGAGCCCGGCCGCGATCCGAAGCAGCGTCGTCTTGCCCGCTCCATTTGGGCCGACGAGGCCCACCCGATCGTCAAGGGCCAGGGCCACATCGATCCCCTCGAGGATCACGAACGTCCCGACCTCGCGGGTCACACCCGACAGACGAAGGATCGACATCAGTCGCGACCTGCCGACGCTCGAGCCCGCGCCCGTCGCTGGGCTGCCGCTCGTCGCGTTCGCTCCGCTCGGGCGCGTGCATGCTCAGCCGTCGTCCGACGCTCGGCCGGCGTTCGGCCAAGCGCCTCCGCGCCATCGAGCTCGGTCCAGCGACGACCCTTGCGGCCCGGCGCAGAGCCGGCGCGCGGTGTCATCTCGCGCAGGATCGCCGCGGCGCCCTTGCGATCCGCGGGTGAAAGCCGCTGGCACCAGGAACAGAAATGCGTTGCGCGGGCCCCGATCACGACGCGGCGGATCGGGCGCCCACACCGCGCGCATGGCTCACCTGCGCGCTGGTAGACCAGGAGATGCTCCTGCATCGATCCATCGCCATCGGGCGCGGTGTAGTCATCGACCGAGCTGCCGCGACGGACGATTGCCTCGACCAGGATCCGACGGAACTCGACATACAGGCGTCGTTCGTCGGCCGGATGCAGGCTCGATGCGGCCCGGAGCGGGTGCAGGCGGGAAGCCCACAGGGCCTCATCCGCGTAGATGTTGCCGATGCCCGCAACGAACGACTGGTCCAGCAGGAGTGGCTTCAGGCGCCCGCGCCGCGCTCGAAGCCGCTTCCGGAACTCGCGGAGCGTGAAGGCGTCGTCGAGCGGTTCGGGTCCCGTGCCTGCGAATACGGCCGCGCCGCCGGGTTCGCGGACAGGCTCGCCGGTCTCGCGATCGACGGCGTAGAGCCCGATCTTGCCGAACTTCCGGATATCCCGGAATCGAAGGTCTCGGCCGTCCCGGAAGGCAATCACCAACCGAACGTGCGGGTCAAGCGACGTCGCCCGCGGCACGACGAACAACTGGCCCGTCATCTTCAGGTGGATCGTCATCACCGCGTCCCCGGACAGGCCGATGACCAGCTGCTTGCCGCGCCGCCCGACCGACTCGATTCGACGGCCAGCCAGCGCCGCTCCGATCGCCTCCGGCGCGTGCGTTCGCAGGGTCCCGTGCCACAGGCTCGTGGCACCGGCAATCTCGGCATTGAGGACGAGGCCGCGGAGGTCGCGAGCCACCGTCTCCACCTCGGGTAGTTCGGGCACGTCAGGTTCCCGGCGCCTCGCCGGCTTCGGCGAGGACCGCATCCGCGCGCGAGACGGGCGTCATCGACTCCCAGTCGTCGCCGACCTTCACATCCACGGTGAGCGGCACGTCGAGGGGCAGGGCGTTCTCCATGACCTCGCGCAGGATCGGGATCAGCCGATCCACCTCGTCGCGCGGGACCTCGAGCAGGAGTTCGTCGTGGACCTGGAGCAGCGGCCGCGCCCGGAGGCCCTCCGCTGTCAACCGCTGGTCCAGCCGGATCATGGCGATCTTCACGATGTCCGCCGCGGTCCCCTGGATCGGCATGTTGATGGCCATCCGCTCCCCCGCTCCGCGAAGGGCCGCATTGGCCGCGCGCAGCTCCGGGATCTGCCGGCGGCGTCCCAGGAGTGTTGAGACGAACCCATCCCGCCGCGCGGTCTCCTTGATGTGGAGCATGTAGTAGCTGATCCCGGAGTACGCCGCGAAGTACGAGCCGATGAATTCCTGTGCTTCCTGGCGGCTGATGCCAGCCCGGCTGGACAACCCGAAATCGCTCATGCCGTAGGCAAGGCCGAAGTTGACCATCTTGGCCATCGATCGCTCATCGCCGGTGACCTCATCGGCCGGCTTGTGGAGAACCCGCGCAGCCGTCTCTCGATGAATGTCGGCCTTGCGCGCGAATGCCTCTCGCAGGTGCTCGTCGCCGGAGACGTGGGCGATGATCCGGAGCTCGATCTGCGAGTAGTCCGCTGCTACCAGGACGAGATCGGGGCCGCCGGCCACGAACGCCCGACGGATTCTTCGGCCGAGCGGCGTCCGGATCGGGATGTTCTGGAGATTCGGGTCGGACGAGGACAGGCGTCCGGTCGCCGCAACGGCCTGGTGGAACGTGGTGTGGACGCGCCCATCGTCGGCGATCAGGGCGGGCAGGGCCTCTACGTAGGTGGACCGGAGCTTCGTGTAGGTTCGCCAGTCGAGAACCGGCTGGACGGCCGGGTGGACGTCCACGAGCTCCTCGAGGACCGTCGCGTCGGTCGAGTAGCCGGTCTTGGTCTTGCGGCCCTTGGGCAATTGCAGCTCGCCGAACAGCACGTCGCCCAGCTGCTTC
>JANMPD010000244.1:0-1627 GCA_031369685.1 Chloroflexota bacterium
TGCAGCCAGCCAAGCCGCCCCTTCGTCGAGCATCCCCGGTTCAAGGATCACGCCCCGGAGGCTCCCGTGGGTTCGAAGATGTCGCGCCAGCGCCCTCGTGTCGACCCCGGCGATGGCCGGGATCCTGGCTCGGCGAAGCAGCGCAGCGAGCTGGAGCGCGTCGTCAACCACGGCCGCGGTTGCATTGGCCACCACGAGGCCGCGGAGCCATGGCCGAACGGATTGGTCATCGGCCACGAGTCGTCCGTAGTTGCCGATCAGGGGGTACGTCATGACCACGATCTGACCGGCGTATGACGGGTCGGTGCAGACCTCCTGGTAGCCGGTCTGGCTGGTATTGACGACGAGGTCGCCCCCGCCCGACACCGCGGCACCGAATGCGACACCAGGGAACAGGGTCCCGTCCTCGAGCGCAAGGATGGCCGGTCCGAGGTCGCCGATGCGAGGATCGACGACCGAGCTTGGACGGGGTGCGGGCGCCGTCACGCGCGTGCGCCGATCCATCGAGGATGATGATGAGCGGAGATGGCGATCGAGATCGCTCGGTCGACGCGGCGAATGGCGCCGCCGATCGAGCTGGGCACAGCCACCAAGCGCTCCTTTCCGGCCTCACAGAACCGGTTCGCCGGCCTCACGGGACCGGCCTCCAAGGGTACGGCCAAGCCTAGCATGGGTCCAAATTCGGGACCTTTCTCCCATGTCGGAATTGAGGCGTCGGAGTACGGTGGACGAGCTCCGGCCGGGGATTTGCCCGCGTCGATGTTCGTAGTTGAGGAACCCGCCGTGCGCCTACGCCTTGCCCCAGTTCTCGTTCTGCTCGTGGCCTTCGTGACTATCGTCGCTGCATGCGGCGGCGCCACCACGACCTCGGACCCGTACCAGGTCCTCTCGAGCTCGATGAAGGCGCCGATCGACCCGGTTCAGGTCAACATCGGCTTCGATTTCAAAGACGGCGCCACCACCGTCGCCATCGATCCATCGGCGCTGGCCTTCGTCGCGAACAAGGCCGCCGGAACCGCAGCCGTGCACGTATCAATCCCCGCTGCCGCCCTCGGTGCGAATGCGGGGGCCCTGGCCCAGTTCGGGATCACTGGCTCCACGATCGACCTCGATGTCGTCTATGACGGCACGGCCGTGTACGGCCGGAGCCCGCTCTTCGCGACGCTGTTGACGATGATCCTGCAGCCCAGCGGCGACATGCCGTCGGGCGACCTGACCGGCTGGCTCCAGATAGTGACGGCCGAGGACCTCAAGGGCCTGGCTGGAACGGCGGGCGGGTCGGGTGACGTTCCGTCCTTCGCGGTTCCCTCAGCAGGCGACGGCCCCGCCCTGAAGACGGCCCTCGAGGAGGCCGGCATCACGCTCAAGCTGGCAGGCACGGAGCAGCGCAACGGCGCCGACGCCTACCACCTTACGCTCGCGATCGACTCGACGAAGCTCCTTGCGAACAAGGCCTTTGACTCGGTCAGCCGCGCCCAGCTCGACCAGATGGCGACCGCCCTCAAGGCCGTGACCCTATCCGGCGACGTGTGGGTCGACAAGGCCTCGAACCACGTCGTCGAGGTCGACATCCACGCGGTCTCGACCGCCGATTCGAAACAGAGCGGGAACATCACCGTGAAGATCG
>JANMPD010000315.1:0-2071 GCA_031369685.1 Chloroflexota bacterium
GTTGTCGAGCATGAGGCCGATCGCCTGGGCCTCGCGTTCATCGTCACCCTCGGTCGCGCAGAACATGGCAGCGAATCCGAACCGAGCGACTTCGCGCTCGACGAGCCCGGCCATCTCGGCAAAGAACGGGTTGGCCAGGTCGCGGGCAATCACGCCGATCGTCGTAGCGCGGCCCTGGAGCAGATGGCGGGCCAGCGCGTTCGGCCGATAGGCCAGCTCTTCGATCGCCGCCAGGACGCGACGACGCGTCCGCGGCGCCACCACATCCGACCCGCGCACGACATTGGACACCGTCGACGGGGACACGCGGGCGAGCGACGCAACATCGCCCAGCGTCGCCGGTCGGTTCGAGCGATCCGTCGTCACGCGGTTTCCAGGTTCGCTCCGGGCTCTGGCGGCCCGATGAGTCCGGCCAGCAGGATCGCTGAAGTCACAACCCCGTCTTCGGGAACGACCAAACGATCCTCATGCTCGATGCTGAGCGTCGTTGCGGCCGTGTCGCGCGCAAGGGCCGCCGCGAACCTCCCCCACCAGGCGCGATCGTGGGCGCCGTGCCCGACTGCCGCGAAGTCCCACGGGATGTGTGCGGGATCACCCGGCCAGCGATTGTCGAGGAGGCCGTTCAGCATGAGCTCATCATCGTGGTACCGGACATCCTTCGCGTGGGCGTACCCGATGCTCTGCCCCAGGCGTTCGATCACACGGAGCGGGTCCATGCGCTGCCAGAAGAGGTGGCTCGGGTCGAGGTTCACGCCGATCCGCGGAGCCGCAGCATGGAGCCTCTCGAACGTCGCCACGTTGAACACGTGCGCACCGGGATGCAGCTCGAGACAGACCATGAGGTTGGGGCTCGACCGGGCGATGAGCTCGTTGATCGCCTGCCAGTACGGGCGCACCCGATACTCGAACTGCCAGTCGGCGATCCCGGCGTAATCCGGAAGCCAGGCGTTGGCGGCGAAATGTGGCGCGGAGCTGGGCGCGGGTCCGGCCGCGGGGGTACCGGACATCGCCACGATCCGATCGACTCCGAGCTCTGCCGCGAGCTCGATCGTCCGCCGCAGGTCCGAGTCGTGACGCAGTCGGATCTCGTCCGTGGGATGGAGCGGATTTCCGGAGACATTGAACGCGGCAATCCGGAAGCCGCGACCGGTGATCTGCGCCTGCCAGGCGCGCCGATCCGAGGTGGACAGCTCCAGTGGCGAGTGCCCGAGTGGCGAATAGCCGCCCGTGCCGACCTCGAGGTCGCGCACCCCCGGGGCATGCTCTTCGAGCCAGTCCATCAGGTCGCTGACGGACCGGTGGATCATTCCTTCCGTGACCAGTGCGAGCCGCATGCCCGACCTCCCGAGAAGATATTGCATCGTTGCAAGGCCATGCTATCGTAGGCGGGCCGTTTGACCCGCCTGCCACCCTCGGTGGCGCACTTCAGGGCTGGAGGCCTCCCATCGAGACATCGAGCCCGGCGACGAGGACCGAGTCGACCACGACCCCCGCCCGGGTTCGGGTCGGCGTTGTCGGGGCAGGGCTCATCGCGCAGGTGATGCATCTCCATTATCTGCGCGAAATGTCCGATCGATTCGAGATCTCGGTCCTGTGCGATATCGCCCCCGGGAGCGCAGCTGCGAGCGCCGAACGCTACGGCGTCCCCAAGTTTGTGACCGACTGGCGCGAGATGCTCCGCGAACCGATTGACGCCATTCTCGTGCTCACCGGCGGGAGCCATGCGCCCATGGCGATCGAGGCCGCGAGGCTTGGCATGCATGTTCTGGTCGAGAAGCCGATGTGCTTTTCGACGATCGAAGGCGCGGCCATGGTGGAGGCCGCCGAGACGGTCGGCGTGACCCTGATGGTTGCCTACAACAAGCGCTACGACCCGGCCTACCGGCGATTCCTCGACGAGGCAGCGGGCCTGGATGACGCTCGTCTCCTGCGCGTCACGACCCTCGAGGCGCCGTTCCAGCCGTACGTGGCGCATTACCCCCTTGCCCCGGCGGCGCGCCCACCGGACGAGACCGTTGCGCTCCTCCGTTCGCAGGTCGACGCCAGCATCACGTCGGCCATCGGCGACGCT
>JANMPD010000317.1:0-11372 GCA_031369685.1 Chloroflexota bacterium
CGGATTGGGATCGGGGCACACCTCAAGGCAACCGTCGCGATCGCCAGGGGCCTGGTGCGGACGATGCTGGCCTACGATGCCGATCTCGTCGAGATCAATCCCCTCGCCGTCGTCCGCGAGACGACGCCCGATGGGGCGATCGAGCGGCTGGTCTGCCTCGATGCGAAGGTGACCCTCGACGACTCGGCCCTGCCGCGGCACCCGGAACTCGAGACCCTGCGCGACCCGGATGAGGAGGACCCCGCGGACGCCCGGGCGCGCGAGGCAGGGATCAGCTTCATCCGCCTCGACGGGACGATCGGCTGCATGGTCAACGGTGCCGGCCTCGCCATGACCACCATGGACCTGGTCAAGCGCGCCGGTGGCGAACCGGCGAACTTCCTCGATATCGGCGGCGGCGCGAAGGCGGACAAGGTCGCGACAGCCATGGCCCTCATCCTCGAGGACCCGAAGGTGAGCTCCATCCTCGTGAACATCTTCGGTGGGATCACCCGAGGCGACGAGGTGGCCCGGGGGTTGATCGAGGCACGGGCTCAGCAGACCCGTTCCGTGCCCATGGTGGTGCGCATCGTGGGGACCAATGCGGCCGAAGCGGCCGAGCTGCTCCAGGCCGCGAAGTTCGAAACCGCCACGTCGCTTGACGACGCCGCGGCGAAAGCGGTCGCCGCGTCGACGGGAGCCAGCCGATGAGCATTCTCATCGGGCGCGACACGCGGCTGATCGTCCAGGGAATCACCGGACGTGAGGGCGAGTTCCACGCTCGTGCCATGAAGGCGTACGGAACCTCGATCGTGGCGGGGATGACGCCGGGAAAGGGCGGCCAGAAGGCGCTCGATGGTTCGGTTCCCGTGTACAACACCATGTCCGAAGCGGTCCGCGAGACGGGCGCCAACACGTCGTGCATCTTCGTGCCCGCGGGCGGCGCCCCGGATGCCATCCTCGAGGCCGTCGGCGCCGGCATTGCCACCATCTTCTGCATCACCGAGGGCATTCCGGCGCTGGATATGGTTCCGGTCGTCGAAGCCGTCCGCCTGGCCGGAGCCCGGCTGATCGGCCCAAACTGCCCCGGCGCCACCTCGCCGGGTCAGGCCAAGGTCGGGATCATCCCGGCGTCGGTGCACCGGGAGGGAGATGTCGGGGTCGTATCTCGATCCGGGACCCTCACGTACGAGGCGGTCCAGGCAATGACCGATGCCGGGATCGGCCAGTCCACGTGCGTCGGGATCGGTGGCGATCCCGTTATCGGGACCACCTTCCTCGACGTCCTCAAGCTGTTCGCCGCAGATCCGGACACGCGGGCGCTGGTACTGATCGGGGAAATCGGCGGCGCAGCCGAGGAGGAGGCGGCCGCGTGGGCTGCCGAGCATCTGCGCGATATCCCCAAGGCCGCGTTCATCGCCGGCCGCACCGCGCCGGAGGGCAAGCGCATGGGCCACGCCGGCGCGATCATCTCGGGCGGATCGGGCACGGCCGCATCCAAGGTCATCGCCCTCGAGGCCGCCGGGTTTCGCGTCGCCGGGTCCCCGACAGAGCTGCCGGCATTGCTCCGCGAAGCCGGCTACCGAGGCTAGTGCCGGTGCGTTCCTGATGGGCTTCCTCATGGACCTCGTCGCCGGCGAAAGCCGCGAGATTCTTCTCGCGATGGCCGCCGACGATTGGGCCGGGCTCGACGATCCGCACCGCTTCGACGCGCACGTTGCACTGGGCGGCGCGACGGACCCGACCTGGCTCGATCTGTTCAGCGAGGCCATCCGCGACGTCACCGGGAGCGATCAGCCGACCGACTTCATCGATGCGCGGCGCGACATGGACGGACCCGGGGATATCGGCGATCGGACCGTCGAACGCGTTGACCCGGCATGGATCACCGGCGTTGCTCGGGTCAGCGACAGCCACGTCGATGCGGTGACCGGTCGCTGGATCGAACTGCTCGAGGAAGAAATCGGCGACCTGCCGCGCGAGGAAAAGCCGTGGATCCGCCAGTTGGCCGGCGACCTCGTCGCGTTTGCTCGACGAGCGGACCAGTCGCCGAGCGTACTCCTCGCCTGGTCGCTGTAGGCCGGTCGTTGCAGGCCGATCGCCCGCATCCGCCACTCGCGCACTGAGGCACTCGGCCCGCGGAAGCGGCTCAGCCGGCCTTCGGTGCGGTCATGCCGAGCGATGTCCAGGCCGGGCCGCCGGGAGCCTCGATCAACTCCACGAGGACCCCGCCGCACGAGCGAGGATGGAGGAACGCCACCGGACCCTCCGCGCCACGTCGCGGGGCGCTATCGATCAACTCGACGCCGTCAATCGCCAGCCGGGTCAGTTCCTCGGTCAAATCAGCCACCTCGTAACAGACGTGATGGAATCCGGGGCCCTTGCTGGCCAGGAACCGGGCAACCCCGGTGCTGTCGTCGGTCGGCTCGACGAGTTCGACCTTCGATTCCCCGACGCCCAGGAATGCGATCCGGACCCGATCCGTGGGGATATCCATGATCGTCTCGAGCGGCATCCCGAGCTGGTCCCGATAGAGGCCGAGGGAATTCTCGATGGATGGAACGATCACCGCGATGTGATGGATGCGGCCCGGTTGGTTCATGGTTTCGCTCCCACCCGTCAGACGGTGATCAGTTCGCGATGGACGCCCCACGTGGCCCGAAGATGGTCGGCAATCTCCCCGACCGTCGCATAGGCCCGAACGGCGTCGATGATCGGCGGCATCAGGTTCTCCGAACCCCGCGCAGCATCATCGAGCCGGCGCATGGCGGCCTCCCAGGCCGCGGGGTCGCGCTCGGCGCGGACGCGTCGCAGTCCCTCGACCTGGCGGCGCTCACCTTCCGGATCGATGCGCTGGGTGGGTGGCGTGGTCGTGACCTCGTCCCTGAACCGGTTTACGCCGACGACGACCTGCGTTCCGGCATCGACATTCCGTTGCGTCCGGTAGGCCGATTCCTGGATCTGCCGCTGCTGGAATCCGGCCTCGAGGGCGGCGAGCGTCCCGCCCATCGCGTCGATCTCGGCGAGATAGCCATACGCCGCCTCCTCGAGATCGTTGGTCAGTGACTCGACGAACCACGAACCGCCCAGCGGATCGGGCGTCTCGGCTACGCCGGCCTCGTGCGCGATGATCTGTTGCGTTCGAAGGGCGAGGCGCACCGACTCCTCGGTCGGAAGCGCGAGTGCCTCGTCGCGGGAGTTCGTGTGGAGGCTCTGGGCGCCGCCCATGACCGCGGCCAGCGCCTGGAGCGTTGTCCGAACAACGTTGTTGTCCACGGACTGGGCGGTCAGGGAACTGCCCGCGGTCTGGACGTGGAAGCGGCAGGCCATGGAACGCGGGTTCTGGGCCTTGAACCGATCACGAACGATGGTCGCCCACATCCGGCGCGCGGCCCGGAACTTGGCGACCTCCTCGAACAGCTCGGACCAGGCGGCGAAGAAAAAGCTGAGCCGAGGCGCGAAATCATCGATCGCCAGGCCCCGAGCGAGCGCCGCATCGACATAGGCGATGGCGTCCGCCAGGGTGAACGCCAGTTCCTGGGCGGCGGTCGCCCCGGCCTCCCGCATGTGATAGCCGCTGATCGAGATCGTGTTCCATTTCGGCAGCTCACGTGCCCCGAATTCGAAGATGTCGGTGACGAGCCGCATCGACGGACCTGGTGGATAGATCCACGTGCCGCGCGCCACGTATTCCTTGAGGATGTCGTTCTGGACGGTGCCGGACAGCTGGTCGCGCGCGATTCCCTGGCGCTCCGCGGCCACGACATACAGCGCGACGAGCGTCGCGGCGGTGGCATTGATCGTCATCGACGTCGAGACCTGTCCGAGCGGGATTTGATCGAAAAGCACCTCCATGTCGGCCAGGCTGGCGATCGGGACGCCGACTCTGCCGACCTCCCCCGCCGCCTCTGGTGCGTCCGAATCGAAACCCATCTGGGTCGGCAGGTCGAAGGCAACGGACAATCCGGTCTGGCCCTGCTCGAGGAGATAGCGGAACCGGGCATTCGTCTCGGCGGCCGTCGCAAAGCCCGCGTACTGGCGCATCGTCCAGAACCGGCTCCGGTACATCGTCGGTTGGACCCCGCGGGTGAACGGGAATTCCCCGGGACGCCCGAGGTCGCGATCCTCGTCCAGTCCGGCCAGGTCAGCAGGGGTATACAGGTCGCGGATTTCGATACCCGATGACGTCTCGAAAGCCTCGCGACGCTCGGCAGCGCCCTTGAGCGAGCGAGAGCGCGTGCCACCCCGCCAGCGGTCTCGCCCTGGATCCTGTCCCTCGGCCACGCACCCTCCCTGCTGTCAGCTGATCACGAGGAGGACGTCGCCCACCTCGATCCTCGCGCCAGTGACCACGTTCACCCGATCGATGACCCCATCGCGCGGCGCGAGGAGCTCGTTCTGCATCTTCATGGCTTCGACGATCACGAGCTTCTGTCCGGCGCTGACCCTATCACCCACGGCCACGGGCAGGGCGACCACCACGCCCGGAATCATGGCACGGACTTCGGCGGGACCGTTGGCCGTCCCTGCGGCCGGACCTCGCCGCGCTCGGGCTCGGAGCGCCGCCCTCGCCGCAGGCTCGAGGTCGACCACCACCCGCCAGCCGTCCACCAGCACCTCGCGCCGCACGATGCCTGCATCCCGCGGCTGCGTCGATGAGGCGCGATCAAGGACGCGTATCACCGAGCCTCCGGTGGTCAGTTTGGATCGTTCCGGACCGAGACGTCGGATCGTGGTCTGGCTGGTCGATCCGTCGAGCACGATCGATCCCTGATCTGCGCCGCTATCGACGGTGACCGCCTCGAGGCCCGCGTGGGCGGACGCGGGCGCGAGACGTACTCGGACCGCGTCGCGCTCCGGGATCCCAGGGGAGCGACCGTCCCGCTCCCTTGCCGCGAGTCGACCGTCGGCGCGTCGCCCCTCACTCAACGTGGCCACCGATCGACGCCGTCCTCGAGACCGGCGGTCCGCCAGATGCCATCGGCGCCGCCAGCGTCGGTTCGGATCGAGGCCACGCGCGGGCCGATCATCGGTCCGCCTGCCCTGCCGCTCGAGCCATGCTGTTCAGCTGAGGCGATCCCGGCCGCGAGCATCGCCAAACCGGCCGCGCGCTTGAAATCCGCGGCGCCGTCCCAGTGCTCGGCGACCCACTCGGTGTGGACCTCGCCCGCACGGAATGAAGGATCGTGGGCCACGGATCGATGGAAGGGCAGCGTCGTCTGGATTCCCCCGACCTCGGTCTCATCCAGGGCCCGGCGCAGTCGGTCGATGGCGTCATCGCGACTCCCGGCGTGGACCATGATCTTGGCGATGAGGTTGTCGTACTCGGCGGGCACCTGGTCCCCAGCCTCGAGCGCCGTATCGACGCGGACGCCCGGCCCACTCGGCATGGTCCAGCTCGTCAACCGGCCGGGCGTCGGAGCGAAGTCCCGGCCGGGATCTTCGGCGCTCACGCGAACCTCGATCGCGTGGCCACGGGGGTCGGCCGCCCGAGCCGCGGCGTCCATGGCCGAGGCGGACAGCGGCCGTCCCGCGGCCAGGTGGAACTGCTCCCGGACGATGTCCAGGCCGGAGACCAGTTCCGTGACCCCGTGCTCAACCTGAAGGCGGGTGTTGACCTCCAGGAAGAAGAACGATCCGTCCGGGCCACGCAGGAACTCTGCCGTTGCCGCGTTCCTGAGTCCGGCCGCCCGCGCGACCCGCACGGCCAGCTCGTGAAGGTGCGCTCGATCGGCGCCGGTGAGTCCGGGAGCCGGGGCCTCCTCGACCAGTTTCTGGTGCCGTCGCTGGAGCGAGCAATCCCGCTCCCCGATCGCCACGACATTGCCGTTCGCGTCACCCAGGAGTTGGACCTCGATATGCCGGGCCGGACGAACTTCGCGCTCGAGATAGACGGCACCGTCCCCAAATGCCGAGGCCGCCTCCCGGGAACCGTCCGCCAATGACTCCACCAGCTCGCGGACCGACGCGACCCGCCGCATCCCTCGACCGCCGCCGCCGGCCGCCGCCTTGACGAGCAGCGGGAACCCGATCGCCTCGGCCTCGGCCGTGATCGCGGCAACCTGGTCCGGGCGCTCGATCATCGCGCGCTCGAGTGATCCCGGTACCGCCACGACCCCGACGTCACGAGCCAGTCGGCGGGCGTGCAGCTTGTCCCCGATTGCTTCGATGGTATCGGGGTCCGGCCCGACGAACACCAGGCCCACGGCGATGACCGCACGCGCAAATGCGGCCCGCTCGGACAGGAAGCCATAGCCGGGATGGACCGCGTCGGATCCGGTTTCAAGCGCGGCCCGGACGATCCCCTCGATACGCAGGTAGCTCTCCGCGGGAGCCGCCGGCCCGATCCGAACCGCGTGATCGGCGAGGCGGACATGGGCCGCCATGGCATCCGCGTCGCTGTAGACAGCGACCGATTCCATCCCCATCTCTCGACATGCTCGAATTATGCGAACGGCGATCTCGCCTCGATTGGCAATCAGGACACGCCGGAAGGGAGGTGCGCTCAGATCGTCTTTGCGCAAAGACGGATCTCGGCTGTTCTCAGAGCGGGATGTTGCCATGCTTCTTCCGCGGGTTCGTCTCGCGCTTGTTGGCGAGCATGTCGAGGGCGCTGATCAGTCGGGGCCGTGTCTCCGACGGCCGAAACACATCATCGACATAGCCGCGGGCGGCGGCGATGTAAGGGTGGGCAAATTCGCGCTCGTAGTCCGCAATGAGTCGGGCTCGTTCCGCGGTCGGGTCCTCCGCCGCCGCGATAGCGTCCTTGAAGATGACGTTGACGGCGCCTTCGGCACCCATGACGGCGATCTCCGCGGTGGGCCACGCAAAGTTCATGTCCCCGCGAATGTGCTTGCTGCTCATGACGTCGTACGCGCCGCCATAGGCCTTGCGGGTGATGACCGTGACCTTGGGGACGGTGGCCTCGCAGTAGGCGTACAGCAGCTTGGCACCGTGCTTGATGATTCCACCGTGCTCCTGGCTGACACCGGGCAGGAAACCGGGGACATCGACAAACGAGACGATGGGAATATTGAAGCAATCGCACGTGCGCACGAAACGGGCTGCCTTCGTCGAAGCGTCGATGTCGAGCGCCCCGGCCAGAACCGATGGCTGCTGGGCAACAATTCCGATGGAGCGTCCACCGAGTCTGGCGAAGCCGATCAGGATGTTCGGTGCCCAAGCTGGCTGGATCTCGAGAAACTCGCGATCATCCACGACCCCGGCGATGACGTCATGCATGTCGTAGGGCTTCTGTGGATCATCGGGTACGACGACATCGAGCCCCGCGTCCATCCGATCGGACGGGTCTGCCGTCGAAAGGGCAGTGGGAGTCTCGAGATTGTTCTGCGGGAGGTGCGACAGAATGCGTCTGACGGCATCCAGCGCGTCTGATTCGTCGGCCGCCGCGAGATGGGCAACACCACTCCGCGACGTGTGGACCGCGGCGCCTCCGAGGGATTCCGCGTCGACCTCTTCGTGCGTTACGGCCTTCACGACATTCGGCCCGGTCACGAACATATAGCTCGTTCCCTCGACCATAATCGTGAAGTCGGTGATCGCCGGTGAGTAGACAGCTCCCCCGGCGCAGGGGCCCATGATCACGGAGATCTGGGGGACGACGCCCGACGCCATCACATTTCGCAGGAAGATATCGGCATATCCTCCGAGGGAGACGACGCCCTCCTGGATACGAGCCCCACCCGAGTCGTTGAGCCCGATGATCGGCGCACCGACATTGAGTGCCAGATCCATGATCTTGCAGATCTTCTCGGCGTAGGCCTCGGACAGTGAGCCGCCAAAGACGGTGAAGTCCTGGCTGAAGACGAACACCAATCGGCCGTCGATCGTTCCGTGGCCGGTCACGACGCCGTCACCGAGATAGCGCCGTTGGTCTGGTCCGCCTTCGGCAGACCTGGACGTGACAAACGCGTCCAGTTCAACGAACGAACCGGAATCGAGCAGCAGATCGATCCGTTCACGGGCGGTCAGTTTTCCTACCTCGTGCTGGCGGTCGATTCGCGCCTGGCCGCCACCCATGACGGATTCAGCGCGCATCTCGGCGAGTCGATTCAGACGCTCGGCATTCGATGGCACGCTTCGTCTCCTGTTCAGTTGGTCGATGTCGCTGATAACGGACCGGCGGTCATCTGTCTTTGCGCAAGGACACGGCCCCAGATGAATGATGACTGCACCCTCATTCTAGACACCCATCCCCTACACTCACTGGGTGTGACGCCGGAGGCGAGGGCCTGAAATCCCCTCCACGTCGACGTGACCGCGGGTCCCGGTAATCCACAGTTCGGTGCACAAGTCCCCCAACCTGTGGATAAGTCGCCCACCGGAGAACGGGTGGCCTGGAGTAGGATCTGAGGGCCGCTCCATCAGCGTTGCGGATCGACCGACGCGCAGCCAGCGCTCCAACCGTCGCCCATCCGAGGAGTTTCTCCGGTGACCAACGTGATTGCAATCGCGAACCAGAAGGGCGGCGTCGGCAAGACGACGACGACGATCAATCTGGCCGGCGCGCTGGCGGAGGAGAATTTCCGGGTCCTGTGCATCGATATGGACCCACAGGCAAATCTCACCGCCGGACTCGGCATCAATCTCAACAGCATCGAACTGTCGATGGCCGACGTCCTCGTCGGGCGCGCGACGGTGGATCAGGTAATCGTCCCGACCCAGACCGAGCATATCGATGTCGTACCCGCACACATCGATCTTGCCGCGACCGAGGGTGAGTTGTTCACGATGCTCGGGCGCGAGGGGATCCTGCGTGACGCTCTCGAGGGAAGACTCAAGAACCGCTACGACTACGCTCTCATCGATTGCCCGCCCAACCTCGGCCTGCTGACCGTCAACGGACTTGTGGCTGCTGATGGCGTGATCATTCCCGTGCAGACCCAGTTCTACGCGATGAAGGGCCTGAACAACCTGGTCAAGGTCATCAATACGATCCGCCTCAAGCTCAACCGGAAGCTCAAGATCCTCGGGCTGCTTCCGACGTTCTATGACGCGCGAACGAACCTCGCGCGGGACATGCTCGACGAACTTCGCGCCATCGGCGATCACCACGTCTTCGCATCGATCATCCGGAACACCGTAAAGCTCGGCGAGGCACCGCTTGCGGGGCGCCCGATCACAAGCTACGCGGGTTACACCGACGTGGCACGGACGTATCGCGAACTTGCCCGGGAGGTCATCGACCTTGGCTAGAACCGATTTCCGCGCCGTTGCGGCGCGTCGCCTTTCGGAAGAGCGAGAGCTCTCCCCCGCCATCCTGAGCCTGCTCTCTCACGATCGGATCGGCCACTCATCGGGCGTTCGGGTGATTCCCGTCGAGCAGATCTCGCCGAATGCCGAGCAGCCGCGACTCGCGATGGATCCTGCGGCGCTTGCCGAACTGTCCGCATCGATTCGCGAGCACGGCGTGTTGCAGCCGATCCTCGTTCGGCCGCGCGGCAACAACGAGTACCAGCTGATTGCGGGCGAGCGACGCTGGCGCGCATCGAAGGCGGCCGGACTCGCGACCATCCCGGCCCTGGTCGAAGACATCGACGACGACACGGCGCTTGAGATCTCGATCATCGAAAACCTCCAGCGCGAGGACCTATCCCCCCTCGACGAAGCGGCGATGTTCGATCGCATGGTCCACGAGCATGGCTACTCGGTCCGGAAGCTCGCCCAGAAGCTGGGCAAGGACAAGGGGTACCTCGAGAACCGGCTCCGCCTGGCGGGTGCCCCGGCCGACGTTCGAGAGCTGGTGTCCTTGCGCAAAGACACGCTGTCCCATGCCTATGAGCTAATGAAGATCGAGGACCCCAAGAAGCGGAAGCGATTGGGCCAGCAGGTCGCGCGAGGCGAGCTGACGCTCGAGAAGCTGCGCGACAAGATCGAGGGACGGCGCCCCGGGACTCCGGCGGCTCCCGGCCGAGCGACCGACGACGCGCCGGAGGCCGCTACGCAGGCCAAAGACGCGGCCGCAGCATGGACCGGTCGGCGAGCGGGGTCCGCCCCGCTCAATGACGACTCGCTAATAACGGCGAAGCAGCACCTGGCGGATGCGGTCGAAGACCTCGTGGACGTCCTCCGTGGCCCGGACGTGGTGGCCGCCATTGGCCCCATCGACCGCGCGAACCTGACCAAGTACCTGACGATCACGAAGCTCAAGCTCGAGAACGTCATCGCGATGGTCAGGAGCGGGGAGGTCTCCGACACCTGACGGTTCCTGCCACGCCCGCCTACGTCCAAGCCGGCGCGACAAGCGCCGGCTTCGCGATTGCTGCATGGATGACCGTGACGGGCACGGCCAAGGTCGCTTACGGAGTGGCGGGCGACCCGCCTGCGCCATGCTTGGCTGCCTTCTCGGCGGCCTTGGCAAGACCCTTGGCGCTGGCATCAGCTCCGTGGTTCTTGTGGGCCCATTCGGACACCCATGCCCCGTGGTTGGCGTAGCCGTCCGGCGTGACCTGATGGGCTGCCCAGCAGACGATCGCGCCGTGATTGAGCACGGACAGCTCCTCGAGAATTGGCGTGGTCGGATCGGTCAGGCAGTGACTCGCTGCGTCGGTCGCGGCGTCCGGTGCCGGCTCGGTCGCCGGGTCCGTGTCGGTATCGGTGTCGGTGTCGGTTTCGGTTTCGGTGTCGGTTTCGGTTTCGGTCTCGGCGTTCTCAGTCACTTCGGCGGCTTTCGGGCCGTGCCGGGGGCCGGCGTCCGATGGCTTGGCGGCCATTGCGATGCCCGCCGTGAGGGTGAGGGCGAGAAGACTGATCAGGATCGGTAGGAGGTGGCGAAGGACGGAATTCACGTTTGGAGCTCCTGAATGGTGCGGTTCACCAGGGATAACGATCCGAGCACATGCCGCGTTAGGGGTACGTTGGTCAGGATCCGGTAGGGAGTTCCGGGTTGTCCGACCCCTCAGCGAGTCCCGGGCGCCGCTGCAAGCACCCACGCCAACCCGATGAAGGCGATCCCGATGGCCTCAACGGCCCAGGCAAGTCGGAGCCCCGCCCGTGTCCGAGTCGCCAGGCCCACCATGCCGACAAGGACAGCGGCAGCCCCGACCGTCAGCAGCCCCGGGCCATTCGCTCCCCCATCACTCGGCACGATTTTCAGCGCGGCGGCAGTTGCAGCGACCAGGGCGGCGGCATGCACGGCCCATGCCCCTGCCCTTCCGAGCACGACGGCCGTCGTCCGCCGGCCTCGCCTCCCATCGAGGTCAAGATCGACCAGCCCATTACCGATCGCCAAGCCCGCGCCGGCGACCATCGCGATCGGCACGATCAGCGCGATCCCGCCCGGGAGCGACCCCACGGCCCCGTACCACGCAAAGATCGGAACGAGCGGCAGGGCGAGGGTCAATGGCAGCCAGCTCAGGGCCGATCTCGACAAC
>JANMPD010000319.1:0-3482 GCA_031369685.1 Chloroflexota bacterium
CGTCGATCGACGGCCCCGGCCAGCGCCCCGATGGTCTGGGTGAACATGTCCCGCATTTCCACGAACCGGTGGTACGCCACCCGCGTCGTGTACAGGGGCAGTGCAAACAGCAGCGTCGTCCACCAGCCGCCAGATTGGGCGTACATCCGCGCCATAAGCCAACCAAGCGGGGCGAGGGCTAGAAGGCTCGCCGCGAAGCCCTTGGAATCCTCAACGATGAGCTGCTTGACAGGCGCACCTGTGCGAAGCGACACCACGATCGAAACGATCCACAAATTCAAAGAGAAATACGCGATCGCTCCGAGCAGTGTGGCCGCGAAGTCGATACCAAGCGACGGCGGGATCGGTCCGCGAATGGACTCGATGACTAGGCCACAAGCTACTGCGGGTATGACTAGACCGGCATGGTTCGCCAGCGAGCCGTACCAGACAACGCGTCCGCGAAGTTCTCGAAGTTCGGTCGTGCCGAACATCGCGACTAGAGCGCCGACAAACGGGCCACCAAGAGAGGTTGCCGCGATGACCGGTGCGATCGAGACGGTGACGAGGAAGCCACCGGGCATTTGCACTGGCAGCGCGGAGGCTAGTAGTGCGGCGAGAATCCAGAAGATAACGCCAAATGATCTCTCGACGAGCGAGGACCCTTGAACACCGTCCAGCTCGAGAGCGATCCGGTTCGTATCGTTTAGCGGAAACGCAAAACTCGTGGCCACAAGCGCAACAGCACTTCCGACCACGAGTAGCGTGATGAAGAGCTTCAGGGATCTTGGCGTCATTGCCTCGACCGGTACGGGCTACTCAATAGAGGATACGGTCACTCCCGCATGACCAGAATAGCCTTTGAGTACCTAGAACCCCTTGAGCGAAGCGCCTCCTGCGATGGCCACGGCGGCCACGGTGCTAAATGTGATTGCCAGGCGCAGTAGTCGAGCCTTCATGGTCGACTCCTAGAAACCCTTCAGGCTGTTTTCGGGCTGCACGCTCGTCCTCCTTTGCGGCCCCCGTGTCCCGAAAGACACGAAAACCGACCAGACACATTGGTCGGTCGGTTGCACTACTCGCTCGGCTCCACCCTAAGTGCCCATTTCAGGTGGAGCTTCAGCGCGTACCGAGCGTTCTTGACTCCTCCTCCTAGTACCTGAGTACTACGAAGAGGCCGGACTATAGGTACAGCGGACTACACCGGTCAATACGCATGTCTACCTATCCGACCTTTCGGAGCACCTAGAGCCGGTCGAGCGGCTCTGGCTCCGCGCCCAACTCCCTTTGGGATCGCGCGTAATGCTCGTACTGCTCCGCGGCTGCCGCCGTAGCACCTGCGAGACGTAGAAGTCGAAGGAGCCCAAGTTGGATCTCGTCAGCATCCGGCTCAACTTCTGCCACGAGTTGGGCCACCAAGATGCCTCTGTCATACTGACCCGAGTCGATATCGGATCGAATCGAGCGCTCCACCACCCTTAGGTACGACGCGTGCAGCGCATCCCGGTAGTCGGCGGCCCAGTCGTCGTAGGTGAAGTCAATAGCAAATCGGCCGGTGTACATGTGGGCCAAGTCAAGCACCCCTGCCGGATCCGGTGCTCCGCTGGCAGATCGGATAATCGCCCGAGCCTGACGACTAATCGATGTCACGAGGCGTTGGTCCAGCCAGATAAGTTCACCGTCCTGCCCGATATAGCCGGGACTCGTCTCCTCGCTGAAATCAGGCTCGAAGACACGCCGAAGGAAGTAGACCGTTTGGTTCAGGGAGTTGAGGGCGGTCGCGGGCTCAAGTTCAGGCCAGAGTGCCTCCAGGACCTCCTCGCGTGTCGCCGACATATTCGTTCGAGACACGAGAAAGCAGAGCAACGCGAGGACCTTGCGACGAATTTGAGACCCATCGAGGGTTCGACTGCCAATGTTCACCTCAACGCGACCGAGGTCGGAGACCAGAACCTGATCAGCTAGGCGGCGTGCGAGGCCGCGCCCGTACTCTCGAGTTCCAGGTTGACCTCGGAGATCGCGTGCCAGGCGCCTCAGTCTGGCGATGTCCGTCCTTTCTCCGATCTCCTCGAGGAGCACAGCGGCACTCATTCGTCCGCCCGTCGAACCAGTTTCGAGGACTCGTCTCAGAACCGGGCGCCACCGGTCCTTCCGATCGATAATCTCGGTTCTTAGTGCTGGAAGCGCCGCGAACGGGACATCGTCCCACCGCGTGCCGATCGTCTCACACGCAATGGTGAGCGCGATTGGGTCCGATTCGGCGAGGCTCTCGACCATCCCCCCGAGTTTTGACGGGTTGTCGGCCAAGCATAGGATGCTCGCCGCCTTTGCCCAAAGGACCGCACCCTGCTCCGTCGCGACTTCCCGGGCCTTCGTAGCCAACTCGAGGGCGCCCTTCTCACCCGACACGAGTGCAATTGACGCGCGGGCAAACCAACGCATTGCCTCCATCGCAACGGTCGTACGGGAGGCACCGAAACTGAGCGTTCGAGCGAGTGCGCCAGCTTCTGTGAAGCGACCCTGCGATCCAACCGCAAGGCTCATGACCAGGACGGCCTGTTCCCCAACGTCATGATTTGGAGCAAGTCGGTCTTCATAAGGCCGAAGTAGGAGCTCGGCTCGTGAAGGGTCGCCGTACAGCACCTCGATCATCGACGCTTCGAGCGCGATCTCAAATGCCTGGCTTACCGTCGCGGTTTCGGCAGCGACCTGGACCTCTGCGCGTGCGTCGGCCAATCGCGCGTCGAAAGCTAATGCATTGGCCCGTAGCAGTCTCGCCGAGACGAGTTCCCGTCCGCCGGACGTGGCTTGCAGGTTCGCAATCGAATCATCGGCGCTCTCAAGCGCGAGCGCGGCGCTCCCGCGTGCCAGATGGAGGTAACCAAGTCCAAGTTTGGCGACACCGGCATAGTGAGAATGCTCGAGGTCGGCGAACTGTCGGATCACTTCATCCATCGCCGTGATCGACGCCAGGATTGATCCGCTCGTTGATGTTTCCAGCATCAACCTCGTTGCGCGAGCGATGATCGCGGGAACGGACCAATCCCGACGGCGCTCGACAACCGAGGCAATCTCGAGCGCGGCCTCGATATCCCCTGCATTCAGCAATGCCGACTGGAGATTCAGCGCCGCCGCTGCACTATCGCCGTCTGCTTGGTATGCGGCGCGGGCAAGGTCACGCCCTGCCTCCAGCTGTCCGCGCTGTTGTGCAAGTCGACTGAGTACCACGAGAACATTCGGGTCGGGACGATCGGTGGTCGGTAGCGCGGTTACAAGTTCTTCGGCGGCGACGTAGGCGCCAGTTGCAAGGATCGACTCGATGGCCGAGGCGAGGACGCGGCGCGCATCTTCGAGGTCGCCTGCCTCGAGGTAGTGATGGCCGGCAATCCGCCAATCGCGAGACTCAGCGGCATGGGCGACCTCCCGATGGATCTCCACCAACACGTCGGCGCCGTGGGATCGTCGCAGGCGGGCCTGCAGGAAGTCCCGCACGAGCGGATGCG
>JANMPD010000023.1:0-1562 GCA_031369685.1 Chloroflexota bacterium
TGAGCACGATCGTCGGGCGCACCGGCGAACTCCCGTTCCTCGCCGGCGAAGACAGCGTGCGCCGCGACGAGCTGAGGGAGGCCTGGGTCGGTCCCACTCGCGCTGTCGTCGCTGCACGCGGCGGGCACGGATGTCTCCGCATCCTCGAAGACCGGGAGTGGCCCCCGCCGGGCCCGATGCCCCGTGGCTCGTGGAATTCTCCGATCCGACCGCACTGCAGTGGAGCCTGGCCTCGGTCGGAGTCGGGAGCCTCCACGGACCCGCCGTCGTCAGCCTGGCGGCCGAGCCGGACTGGTCGCAGGAGCGCCTGCGGCATCCGCTTCGGCGAGCCGGTCGACGATCTGCACGGTCACGAGGTGATCCCGGGACGTGCAAGCGGTCGGTTGATGCCAGCCAACATGACCGTTGCCACAGAGATGTTCGGCCACGATGGATGCCGAACCTCGACGGCGCGATCCTTGTCCTGGAGGATGTCAACGAACCGCCCTTCCGGGTCGACCGGCTCTTCACCCAGCGGCATCTTCGACCGCGTGGCCGCCTCGCCCTCGGCCGCCGCACCGACTCGGACACCGATCTGATGGACGAGGTCCTCCACGACCGTTATCCACGACCTCGGTCTCCCCGTGCTGATGGGCCTGCCACTCGGTCACGACGGCCCGAACGCCGCCCTCCCAGTCGGCGCGCACGCGACGATCGACACCGCCGCCGTCGACGCTGAGCGTTTCCTGACATCCGACCACCAACCGGATTGAGACGGCGCATCGTTGCCACCTCGGGCGTGCGGCAATCGATCAAGCCCGGGACCTGTCCGACGCGAACGCCGAGACCCTCGCGTACGTCGAGCTCACGCGCGTCAGCTCACGCGCATCGACAGCTGAGCCGTGCAGCGAATCACCTGAGTGGACATGACCGTCGCAGCCGCGAATCGCGTAGTTTAGAAACCAGGTACTTCGTCAGCTCCTTGGGTAAATGCCCGACGATTCGCGGGTTCGGAGGAGCCCTCGATCGGCTTGCCTCAGAGCAGCAGTGCCCCGACTACCCAGGTTCCCCATCTGACGTGCTCGAACACCGAACGTAGGCTTCCGACGTCATGGCGTTCACCTGTTGGAAAGTCGCCGAGTATCCTTCCCGTAAGAGAATTGCTCGCCGGAGAATGTCACCGAACACAGCGACTCCCTCACAGAGCACCAGCTCGAGGAGATCGTTCCTGAGCCACTGGAAGCGGGATTCCGTCTCGGCCTCAGCCGGGCGATCGGCTTGCTTCGCGTATATGAGACCGGCTCGGAACCCCGGATGCGACATCGAACTCATCTGACGGTAGTCGTAGTAACGATGCTCGAGGTCCACTGGCGTGACCCCCGTGGGTGGGTCCAGTCGTTGTGAGAGTCCTAGAGTCCACTTGGTGGACGGAGGAGGATCATATCGATGGGTACACGCAGACGGCGGCACACGCCGGAGCAGATCATCCGCAAGCTCAGGGAGGCTGAGCGGCTCCTGGGTGAGGGCCGCACGGTGCCGGAGGTCGCGAAGGCTCTGGAGGTCAGCGAGCAGACGTTTCACAG
>JANMPD010000039.1:0-1953 GCA_031369685.1 Chloroflexota bacterium
GGCCGCACGGCGAGAACGATCCCGATGCCGAGCCCGATTGCGATGACCGGGCCGGCCCAGGGGAGGGCAAGCCCCGCATCAACGGCTTGGCCACCAAGGAGCACCAGGCCCGCACCCGCGAACAGGAGCCCGAACACGAACGAGAGCCCATCGAATCCATGGCGCCGCATCTCAGTACCCCTCCACGTTGGCGCGCTCAACCTGGACCTGGCCGATGCCGGCATCAAGGCGCAGCGTCACGACGCGACCTCCCCCGGGCCCGGACGCTTCGATGTGGTCGGCGAGCGCAGTGCCCACATGACTTCTTCCGAACAGGTGAATGCGGCCGCCCTGGACCGTTCCCGTGACATCGACGACAGCATCGGCCGGCACCAGCACGTAGATCTCTCCGATGCCAACGGTGGCGTCGATGACGACTGGCCCGGAGCCCGCCTCGAGCTGGGTCAGGTCGATCCAAAGTTCGCCGGCCACGAGGTGGTAGGCGTCCTGGACATCGGCAAGCTGCTGCGGCTGGAAGGACGCTTCCCCGATGCCACCCTCGAGTGGCACGGTCAGGAACGCAGCGGTTGCGGCCAGCGGGAGCACCGCCAGGCCAAGGAGGATCAGGAGGCGCGCGCGGCCGCGCCAGGCGCCCACGACCAGCGCGAGTCCGAGGGCCAGGAGACCGCCGCCGAAGTACTGACCGGGCAACACGTGAGCCGTCGAGACGGTGTCGATGAGCGCGAGGACGCCGACGATCAAGAGCGCACCCGCGATTCCGTACCAGCCGAGCGGGGAGGGATCTCGTGGTGGGCGTGCCGACCGCGCCGGTCGCGTGGCCCGATACGGTGCGGACGACCAGACGGCAGGTGCGCCAGGTGCGGCGGCGGGTGCTGTGGGCGACCACCCTTTCTGGGCAATGCCACTCAGCGCATGAGGCATGTTCGACGCCGGGCCCCACCCTTCCTGGGTGATGCCACTCGGCACATCAGCCATCGGTCGAGCGGGCGCATCTGGCTCGAACCAACGGTCGGCGGGCGCCCACCCCTCGTGCGGGCCCGACCGTTCGCGCGGGAGCAGCAGGACGACGCCGATGAGGGCAATCGCGAGCGCCCAGAAGATCTCAGTCGGCACATAGAGGGCATCGAGTTGGCGACTGATCGGTTGACTCAGAATCACAACGACCGCGACGATCAGGACCAGCATCCCGAGGCGCCCCATGCGGTTCGCCATGGCCCGGAGCGCCGTCTGGGCGATCGAGTCGCGGTGGCCCTCTTCAGGAATCAAGAGCCAGCCGAGCACGTAGAGGGCGATTCCCGCGCCACCGAAGATCATCAGGCCCGCGAACGCGACCCGGATCAGGATCGGGTCGATGTTGAGGTAGTCCCCGAGGCCGCCCGCGACGCCGCCGACCACGCGATCCGTCGTTCGACGTCGAAGGAGGCGGATACCCGCTCGGTAACCCCCGTCGGGCGGGTATCCAGGATTGGCAGATGGTCCGGCATGCGCCTGGCCGCCGGGTTCGTCGTTCCCGCCGGGTTCGTCGTTCGGTTCCGGTTCGGCTGGTTCGTGTGTCATGGGCCCATGGTCGCGGCCGTCACGTCGTCGCGCCATCGGGACCATCCCGGATGCGGACCCCGACGCGGACCCCGAGCGGACCCTGGGCGGAACCCTGAGACGACGCGATCGATGTCTCCGGGTCATCACCGATGCTGCCGGCCCGGACTCCTGTGCGAAGATCAGCGCGATGGCCGAGCTCAACCTCCCGCCCCAGCGAATCGACGCTCGGGCACCCCGCCCAACTCTCCGGCGAAGCCGCCGTAACCGGATGCTGGCAGGGGTCGCGGGCGGGGTCGCAGAACACCTGGGCCTCGATCCCTTCGTGGTTCGCCTCGCGTTCATCGTCCTGGGCCTCGCGGCCGGCTTCGGCGTCGTCGTCTACCTGCTGCTGTGGGTGCTTGCCCCGGCCGAGCC
>JANMPD010000044.1:0-4714 GCA_031369685.1 Chloroflexota bacterium
TGTCAAGAGCATAAGCATGAGTGTAGGGCGCTTATCATCCCTTCGCGATGCGAGTAGCTAGCGTCACGCGCTCGGCGAGTCCGGCGGGCGACCCCGCGGATAGCCACGTCGAGATGCGTACGCGTGAGAAGAGCTCGTCGACCACGATGCTCGCGGCCCCGATACGTCCCGCCTCATCGTTCAAGCTCGATCGGACGATCTGCAGATCGCGAGTTGCGAGCGGCAGTGATCGGCCGTAGACGGTCTCACGCACAGCTGCGATGAGCGAGTCGCCCAGCCCGCTGACACCGCCCCCGATGACCACAAGTGACGGGTTCAGCGCATTGACGAGCGTCGCCACCATGAGTCCAATCCGGTTGCCTGCCGTCGCGATCAGCTGGCGGCTCACCGCGTCACCGTGGGCAGCTGCCCAGCCGACCTCCGTCGCTTCGATCCTGCCGCGTTCCCCTAGGAGGCGCGCCAGCAGCCTGCTGCGGCCGTCGTGGGCAGCCTGAGTGCCGTCGCGAGCAAGGGCCGCCCCGCCGGCGATCGCCTCGAGGCAGCCGATGTTCCCGCAGCGGCAGATGATCGACGGGTCCTCGGTCACCTGGATGTGGCCAACATCCCCGGCGCTCCCCTGCGAGCCTCGATGGAGCTTGCCGTCGATGATGATCCCCGCCCCGATACCCGTCCCGACCTTGATGAAGATCGCTGCATCGTGACCACGAGCGACGCCGGCGCGGTACTCGCCGAGGGCCATCAGGTTGACGTCGTTGTCCACCCACACCGGGACGCTGTGCCGGGTGCTGAAGCGCTCGCGGACCGGATAGTCGTCCCAACCGGGCATGATCGGCGGGGACACTGGTCGCCCGGTTGCGAACTCAACAGGTCCGGGGACGCCGATCCCGATCCCCCAAAGGGCTCCGAGATCCTCATGCCGCTCGGAGCCGAGCCCGGCGAACAGCTCCTCGACGCGGCCGAGGATCGCCTCGGGCCCGTCGGTGACGTCAGCGGGCTCCTCACGCTGTTCAACCAGGTTCCCGGACAGATCCGCGATGCCGACACCGATGCTCGTGGCTCCGAGGTCGGCGACGAGGACGTGGCCTGCGCTGGCGTTAAGCTGGATCGTGCGCGGGGCTCGGCCTCCGGATGACGGTCCGAGACCGGCCTCGACGAGCAGGCCACGGCCGATCAGCTCCTCGACCCGCTGTACGACCACCCCGCGTCCCAGCCCGGTCCGACGGATGATCTCCGCACGCGTACTTGCCGCATCGTGTCGCACGACGTCAAGGACCGCGACAAGGGAGTCGAGGATTTCGTCGCCGATGGCGACCGGAGCGGTGATGGCCGCTTGAGTCGTCCTGCCGCTCTTTCGACTCCGAACGTCATGCTTCAGCATGTTGCCAGTATATGCTCGCCGGCGACATGGCATTGAGGGAGGGCGAAATGGATACAGAGCTCTTGACGGTAGTAGCGGTCTTTCGCGCTCGCGCCGGTCATGAGATGGCGCTCGGCGCGGCCCTTCGCGAGATGCTCCCGCCGACCCGCCGGGAAGTCGGCTGCTTGAACTACGACCTCCACTGCTCCAACGACGACCCGGGACTGTTCTTCTTCCACGAGACCTGGCGATCGGCCGACGACCACCGGGCGCACCTTGACACGCCGCACGTCCGCCGCCTGCTCGAGATCAGTCCGGACATGCTCCTCGAGCCGATCCGCGAGCTCAAAGGCAGCCGCATCGAGGCGTGAAGCAGCCTGACCGCTCGCCTGCGCGCCAGCGCCAGATGCGAGAGCTCGCCCTCGACCACGTCGCGGGTGGCATCGGCGACGGCCCTTTTCTCGCCCGCCTCGGGGTTCTGCGCGGCGAGCTCGCGACCTTCAGTGAGGCCGCCAACACGGGGGTGCCTGCCGAGCGCGCCGTGGCGTGGCTGCGGGCGTTAGGCGAGACGTGCCAGCGCGCCGACGTCCCGCAAGAGAAGGCCGATCTGCTGCATGCGATCTACGAGCGGATCGTCATCGCCGGGGCATCATTCGTGTCAGCCCGTCTGACGCCCGCTGCCTACGAGCACGGATTGGCGCTCGCGCTCCCGGAAGTTGTTATGGCGCCCCCGGCAGGATTCGAACCTGCGACCTTCCGCTTAGAAGGCGGTTGCTCTGTCCACTGAGCTACGGGGACTGGCTCAACTCTACCGCAGGGCTCATGCACGCTACGCTAGGCCGATGGCACCGTCGGCATCCTGGATCGCGTCCCGCCCGGAGATTTCGGTCGCGGACGCCGCGGTCGCCCTGCGTCGATGGTGGGGCCTCGAAGGCGATCTCGAGGACCTGCCGAGCGAGCGTGATCGGAACCTGCTCGTGCGCGGTCATGGCGGTGTGCCGACGCACGTCCTCAAGATCGCGAACCTCGATGAAGTAGCCGATTTCCTCGCCTGCCAGGACCTGGCGGTGGCCAGGCTCGCGAACGCGGGCGTGCCGGTCCAGCGCGTCGTCAACGCGATCGACGGGCGCGACTTCGTCCCCCTCGGCGACCCCGGTCCGCCGCTCGCCCGCGTGCTCACGTGGCTGCCGGGGAGGACGCTGGCGTCGGTCGAAGCCCCAACGACGGCGCTGTTGACCGACCTCGGCGCCGTGATGGGCAAGACCGCAACGGCGCTCCTCGACTTCGATCATCCGGCGGCGCATCGGGAATTCTCGTGGGATGTACTGAGAGCGGGCCGCGTCATCGGAGATGCTCTCCGCGAGATCGACGACGTCGAGCGGCGGGCCCTCCTCGAAGCCGTGCTGGATCGCCTCCAGGCCGACCTCATGCCGCGGCTCGCGACGCTGCGCCGGACCGTGATCCACAACGACGCGAACGACCACAACATCCTCGTCAGCGACGACGGGACACGAGTCGTCGGACTGCTCGATTTCGGGGACATGATCCACTCCATCACGGCCCACGAGGCAGCCGTCGCCTGTGCGTACGCAATGCTGGGGCGTGACGATGCGCCCTCGGTGATGGGGGCCGTGAACCGCGGGTTCGCTGCCGAATGTCCGCTCACCGCGGACGAGGTCGACGCGCTGCCCTTGCTCGCGATCGCGCGGCTCGCGACGAGTGTTGCGATGTCGGCCCGGCAGGCGCGGCTGTCCGACGATCCGTACCTTCGTATCTCGGAGGCGCCCGCCTGGGATCTGCTTCGACGCCTGCACGCGATGGCGCCGTCGGAACTCCGCGTCGCTGCGCACGAGGCGGCCGCCCGGTGACCCGCGACGACGACCTCCTGACCCGCCGACGACGCCGCCTCGGGCGGGAGTTATCGCTCAGCTACCGGGAGCCGCTCACCATCAGTCGTGGCTTGGGGGCGTACCTCTACGACGCGGATGACCGCCCGTACCTGGACCTCGTCAACAACGTGGCCCACGTGGGTCACGCCCATCCCCGCGTCGTCGAGGCCGCCGCCCGGCAGAAGGCCATCCTCGAGACGAACACTCGGTACCTCCACCCGCTGATCCTCGATTACGCGGACCGCCTGATCGCGACGCTGCCGGCCCCGCTCGAAGTCGTGCACCTCGTCAACTCGGGGAGTGAGGCCAACGAACTGGCGCTCCGCATGGCCCGAGCGGCGACCGGCCGCCGGGACGTTGCGGTCCTCGAATCCGGGTATCACGGCAACACGTCCGGCCTCGTCGAGGTCAGCCCCTACAAGTTCGACGGCCCAGGTGGTTCGGGACGGCCGGCCACGACCCACGTCGCTCCTCTCCCCGATCCCTACCGCGGCCGGCACGCCGGGGCGGACACTGCCACGACGGTCGCGGCCGCGTACGTCGCCGATCTCGACGGCATCCTCGCGGAAGCTGCCCGGAACGGCCACCCTGTCGGCGCGTTCCTTGCCGAATCCGCACCCGGTACCGCCGGCCAGGTGATCCCTCCGCCGGGCTACCTGACCGGTGCCTACGACGCCGCGCGCCGCGCCGGAGCCGTGGTGATCGTCGACGAGGTCCAGGTGGGCCTGGGGCGGGTCGGGACCCACTGGTGGGGCTTCGAGGTCGACGGTGCGGTGCCGGATATCGTGACGATGGGCAAGCCGCTCGGCAACGGCCATCCCCTCGGCGCCGTGGTCACGACGCGCGCTGTGGCGGACGCGTTCGTCAACGGCATGGAGTACTTCAATACGTTCGGCGGCAATCCCGTATCGGCGGCCGTCGGGCTGGCCGTGCTCGACGTCATCGAGGAGGAGCACCTCCGCGAACGAGCCGCGGACCTCGGGGCGCGGTTCCTCAATGGCCTCCGGGAGCTGGCGGCACGCCACGTATGCATCGGCGACGTCCGCGGCCTCGGGCTCTACCTTGGCATCGTCCTCGTCCGCGATCGGGCGACCCGCGAGCCGGCCCCTCAGCTGGCAACCACCCTCGTCGAAGGTGCGGTGCAGCGCGGGATCCTGCTCAGCATCGACGGTCCGGCACACGACGTCATCAAGATCAAGCCGCCGCTCGTGATCGAGGTAGCCGACATCGATCGCACGGTCGAGGCCCTCGACAAGATCCTGGCCGAGCTCAGCTGATCATCGGGTCCCCGCGTGTGCGCCAATCGACCTATTGACAGCACCGGGGAGGCGACGGCTATCGTCACGGGCCCGACGGGCGCATCGGATGTGCGCCGGCGGGTGACGGGAGCCCAGACCGCCGAATGGCCGCCACAACCGGCGCGCAAGGCGCCGCGACGACGCAGCTCGACCTCGAGCTCGCCACCGAA
>JANMPD010000061.1:0-2442 GCA_031369685.1 Chloroflexota bacterium
CGACCCGGCGTTCCAGGGCTGGGAAGGGGTGATCCACGGCGGGATCCTGTGCACGATCCTCGATGAAGTCATGGGCTGGGCGGTCATCGGCCGCGACACCTGGGGCGTGACGGCCCGCATCACGGTCGAATTCAAGCGGCCCGTCAACGTGGGCCAGGCGATTCGAGCCGAAGGCGTCGTCACCGACGTCAGCCGGCGCCTTCTGCGGACCGAGGGCCGCATCCTCGATGCGGTCACCGGCGATGTCCTCGCCTCCGGTACAGGGACGTATGTGGCGGCCCCGCCGGAGCGATTGGCCGAGCTCAAGGCGCGGTATCAGCTCCGGCCGGCCGACGATCGCTCAGCGCCGGCCGACGATCGATCGACGCCGGCCGACGGATCGGGGCACATCGACCGATCGGCGCCAGACGACGTCCCGCCAGCTCGACCGGTTGCGGTCGATCGTTCGTGATGATGGCGGCGACGCTCGCGCCTCCTGTCACTCCGCGAGCCGAACGGCCAAACGCCGCAGCCCCGACACGTCCGGCTTCCGCGACCACGGACCATGCCCGGACATTCATCGCTGATCACAAGGAGCAGGCGGCCATGCTCGGGCGGGGCCTGGCCGAGCACATCGGGGACCCGACGGACCTGGCCATCGCCCTGCGGCGCGCCCTGATGGAGTTGGCCGATCCGATCTATCGCTCCGGACAGCAGTTCGTCGCGCCGGGGATCGGGGCGACCCACGGCGTCCGCAATCCGCTCCTCCAGGCACTCGGTCGTGGATTCAGGTCCGCGACACGTTCCGATTCCCCGACTTCGCTCCTGCTCGCCGCCGACCGCCTGTTGCGGGAACCCGAACTCGAGGCGCACTGGTTCGCCTTCGGGATCCTCGAGGTCACCCTGGCCCGCGAGACGGAACGCACCTGGCAGGTGATCCGGCGCGCGGGACGTGAGGCCCAGGACTGGATCACGGTTGACACGCTCGCCCATACCGTGGGTCGGGGCGTCCTGGCCGAGCCGTTCCGGTGGGCGGAGCTCGAGCAGCTCGTCTATGCGCCGTCCCGCTGGGAGCGCCGGCTCGTCGGGTCCACGATCGCGACGATCCCGTTCGTCGATCGAGCGGCGGGCCGAGACCCCGAGGTCGCCGCACGCGGCCTCACGATCCTGGGCCTCCTCATCGGCGATTCAGAGCCTGACGTCCAGAAGGCGCTCGCCTGGGCCTATCGCTCGATGGCCATGGTGGACCGCACCGCCACCACGAACGCACTCCAACGCGAGGCGGCCCGCGCGGCGCGCGACATGGACGGCCAGCGGGCCTGGGTCATCCGCGATGTCCTCGCCAAACTTGATCCGGAACCGGCCGCCGCCATTCGCCAGACCCTCAACGGACTTCGGCGCCGACCCGGCTTGCCGTCCACCTCGGAAGCCGCCGCCGCCGCCGCACGATTCGCCGATCTGGGCCTCGGGCGTCCCATGCCCGAACCGCCGCTGACCTGACCGAAGGAGCCACCACCTCGTGACCGACGACCTCGGCAATACCGCCAACGTGAAGAACATCCGGATCGAGGACGAGATGCGTGTCTCGTACCTCGACTACGCGATGAGCGTGATCGTGGCGCGCGCGCTCCCGGATGTCCGCGACGGCCTCAAGCCGGTCCATCGCCGCATTCTCTACACGATGGGCGAGATGGGCCTGTCGGCGACGAGTTCGTTCCGCAAATGCGCGGCGATCGTCGGCGAGGTCATGGGCAAGTACCACCCGCACGGCGACGTCGCCCTGTACGACGCACTCGTCCGACTCGCGCAAGACTTCTCGATGCGCTACCCGCTCATCGATGGCCAGGGGAACTTCGGATCGGTTGACGGCGACGCCGCGGCGGCCATGCGGTACACGGAGGCCCGCCTCACGGCGATCGCGTCCGAGATGCTCGCCGACATCGACAAGGAGACGGTCGACTACGCGGACAACTACGACGGGACCCAGCAGGAGCCGACCGTCCTGCCGGCCAAGCTGCCGAACCTGCTCATCAATGGCAGCACGGGCATCGCCGTCGGCATGGCCACCAACATCCCGCCCCACCATCTCGGCGAGATCGTCGATGCCACGATCGCGTTGATCGACGACCCGGCGATCACGACGGACGATCTGTCGACCCTCGTGACCGGCCCCGACTTCCCGACCGGCGCGACGATCTTCCGCTATGAGCGCCAGCGCAACCTGATCTCCGGCGAGTGGGAGACCGTCGACGCGATCCGCCAGATGTACGCCCACGGCCGCGGCCGCGTGGTCATGCGTGCCCAGGTCGCGTTCGAGGAGGTCCGCGGGGACCGGATGGCGATCATCGTCACCGAGCTCCCGTACCAGGTGAACAAGGCGACCCTGCTCGAGAAGATCGCGGAGCTCGTCAAGGACAAGAAGATGGACGGGATCTCGGACCTGCGGGACGAGTCCGACCGAGA
>JANMPD010000107.1:0-2541 GCA_031369685.1 Chloroflexota bacterium
CCGCCGTGGAGCCGCCATGGGTTGCCCGCACCCATACCATGGACCGATGGAACGGCCTCCCCGGGAGCCGAAGCGTTCGACCCCGACAGATCGATCGGGTGGCCCCGGAACGCCCGAGGCAACGGCGCTGACGGGCGATCAGGTCGAGGCCATCAGTCGCTTCCCGGATGCGAATCCGAACCCGGTGTTACGCATCGCCCTCGGCGGAACGCTGCTCTATGCCAACCCCGCGGCTGCCCCGATCCTGACGGCACTCGGAGTCCGGGTCGGCCGATCGGTGGACGACGATTGGCTCGCAGGTGCGCGGATCGCCGCGGCCGAAGGCTCGAACCTCCAGCTCCTGGCCGGACACCAGACGTATGCCCTCCGCCCGGTCGAGGTCGCCGACCTCGGGTTCCTGAACATCTATGGCACGGACGTCACGGCGCAGCGAGCGATCGTGAAGTTCCCGGACCAGAACCCCAACCCGGTGTTCCGGACGGATTGGGACGGTCGCCTGGTCTATGCGAACCCCGCCAGCACCGAGCTGATCGAGGGACTCGGCTGCCGGATCGGCGGAACCCTGAACCCCGACCTGTTCGATCGCCTGATCACGGCCGTTCAGGGCGGAGCTCGCGAGTCCGTCGAGATCACGAGCCGCGACCGCGACTACGCGCTCCTGCCGGTTGACGTGCCCGAGTTCGGATTCATCAATGTCTATGGCACGGACATCACCGCCGACAACGAGATGCGGCGGCTGCATCTCGAGAATCAGCGGCTGCTGCTGAACATCCTGCCCGAGGCAATCGCGGATCGGCTCCGCGGCGGCGAGAAGCTGATCGCCGATCGGTTCGACGACGTCACCCTGCTGTTCGCGGATATCGTCGGGTTCACGGCGATGTCGAGCGCGATGTCACCGCACGAGCTGGTCTCGGTCCTCAACGAGGTGTTCACGGTCTTCGACGACCTGGTGGAGCAGCACGAACTCGAGAAGGTCAAGACTATCGGCGACGCGTACATGGTCATCGGTGGCCTGCTCGATACCTCGACCGACCATACCCAGCGCGTGGCGGACCTCGCGCTCGACCTGTCCGCGCGGCTCGAGGCGATCGAGGCGGCGGCGCGGCTCGGCGTGCAATTTCGGATCGGGATCAACTGCGGGCCGGTGGTCGCCGGGGTCATCGGGACCAAGAAGTTCATCTACGACGTGTGGGGCGACACGGTCAACCTCGCCGCGCGCATGGAATCGCTGGGAATCCCGGGCCGTATCCAGGTTTCCGGCGCCGTCGAAGAACGGCTGCGCGGTCGGTACCAGCTCGAAGCGCGCGGGCTCATCGAGGTCAAGGGCAAGGGCAGCCTGCCGACGTGGTTCCTCACCGGTGGACCGAACAGCGCCCGCTCGGCCGCGACCCCGACTCGGCGAAGAGCTGGCGGGCGGCGCTGTGGCGTCGGGGCGGGCCCGACCATCGGAGCCGATGACGCTCGTCGGTGACGCGGGGGATTCGGCCGCCCAGACTGGCCCTCGGCTCATCGCCCTCATCCCCGCCCACGACGAAGCACCGCGCATCGTCCCGGTGATCCACGGAGCCCTGACGCACCTTCCAGTGCTCGTGGTGGACGACGGCTCGACCGATTCGACGGCGGTCGAGGCAGCGGCCGCAGGTGCCACGGTCCTGTCGCAGCACCCGAACCAGGGCAAGGGCGCCGCGCTCCGTGCCGGTTTCGCACGGGCGCTGACGGACGGGGCCCTCGCAGTCGTGACCCTCGACGCCGACGGCCAGCACGATCCGGCCGAGCTGCCGCGGTTCATCGAGGCGGAGGCAGCGCAGCCGTGCGAGCTCATCATCGGTCGGCGCGACTTCTCGAAGATGCCGCTGGTCCGTCGAGCTTCCAACTGGGCGGGCACCGTGATCCTTTCGGCGGCCGTTGGGCGCTGGATCCCGGACAACCAGTCGGGCTATCGGCTCGTGGGGCGGCGGTTGATGGCCGCGATGCTGGACAGCAACGAAGACGGCTTCGCATTCGAGGTTGAGATGATCGCGGTCTGCCTGCGCGAGGGCTGGCCGATTCGCTGGGTCCCGATCTCCACGATCTACGGAGAAGAACGCAGCCACATCAGGCCATTCCACCACCTGCTGGAGTTCATGGCCGTCACGCGGCGCGCGCGGCGGATCGCCAGGGGCGGCCGCGCGTAGCGGGGCGGCGGCTCGGCCGGCGTCGGCCCGACCTTCAGCCCAGCTTGAGCTGCGGCAGGACCTCGCGCCCGAACACGTCGATGAACTCGGACTGGTTGCGCCCGACGTTGTGGAGGTGGACCTCGTCGAATCCCATGTCCAGGTAATGCTGGATGTGCGCAGCGTGAGCGCCGAGATCGGAGGTCATCAGGACGCGGTTCTGGAAGTTGGCCGGGCCGACCATCTTCGCCATCGCGGCGAAGTCCTCGGGGTTCTTGATGTCTTGCTTCGGGAACGACATCCCCCCATTCGGCCATTCGAGGACGGCCTGATCGACGGCCTCCTGGTCGGTTCGGGCCCAGGAGATGTGGATCTGGAGGAGCTTGGG
>JANMPD010000115.1:0-4156 GCA_031369685.1 Chloroflexota bacterium
CCAGGAACTGCCGCCCTCGGCTGGGGCGTCATCGACCGGACGGGCGGCACGCTGCGCATGATCGACGTCGGCTGCCTCGAAACCAGCTCATCGCTGGGCCTGCCGGATCGGCTGCTCGCGATCCATCGGTTCCTGACCGAGGTCATCGCCCGCCACAGCCCAGACATCGTGGCGGTCGAGCGGTTGTTCTTCTCGCGCAACGCCCAGACGGCGTTCGCCGTGGGCCAGGCGCGTGGCGTCGTCCTGCTGGCCGCGGCCGAGGCCGGATGCATGATCCGGGAGGCGACGCCGAGCGAGGTGAAGACGGCTGTCTCTGGCTCCGGGACTGCGGACAAGGAACAGGTCGGCCGGATGGTTGCCGTGTGCCTCGGACTCAGCGCCGTCCCGCGTCCCGACGACGCCGCCGATGCCCTTGCCGTCGCCATCTGGGCGGCGAACAGCGAACGGTCCGACGGGCGTGACCTGCCCGGAGCATCAGTGATGGACCGGGCGGCGGTCGCTCCGATGGCGAGGGGCGAAACCTCGTACGACCGTGCTGTTCGAGAGGCTGTGTCCCGGGAGCGCAAGGTTGGGACGTCGGTTCGCAAGGCCGGGACACGCTCGTGATCGCGTCGGTGGACGGGATTGTCGGCGCCGTTGCCGTGGATTCTCTCGTCATCGAGGTCGGCGGCATCGGTTATCAGGTGTACGCGCCGCCCTCGGTGCTTGCCGGCGCGACCGCAGGTGGACGCCTGAAGCTGCACACCCATCACCTGGTCCGTGAGGACCAGCAGGCGCTGTACGGATTCCGATCGGTGGACGAGCTCGGGTTCTTCAACCTGTTGCTAACGGTCACGGGCGTTGGTCCCAAGGTTGCCCTGGCGATCGTCGGCAGTCGCCCGACGGCCGAGCTCCAGCTGGCCATCCTCCAGCAGGACCAGGCGGTGCTGGTCTCGATTCCCGGGATCGGCAAGCGGCTTGCCGAGCGGGTGATCTTCGAACTCAAGGAGAAGGTCACCGCGGCGGGCATTGCCGCTGCCGGCACGATCCTACCGGGGGTCGTGAGCAGCGACGACGTCGTGGCAGCGCTGCAGGCCCTCGGCTACTCGCTGGGAGAGGCAAGGGATGCCGCCCGCGCGGCGCTGTCCGGGGTCGCGGCAAGTGGCTCTCTGGAGGAACGCGTCAAGGCTGCACTGCGGGCGCTCGCCCGGGACTAACTGAAGTTCCCCGGTGAAGATGAGACTGGCTAACGTGCGCATCGAGGAGGGCACGGATGCCGGAAGTCCAGTCCCGGACGTATGCGAACCCGCGGCGGCTGCCGCGGCGGAACCACTACCAGGAAGGACCGGGCTTCCTGTTCGTGGCGACCCAGGGCGGACGACCGCCCGAGGGCATCGTCCAAGCCGGTCAGGCAGCGATGGTTCGGCGACGCCGCGCCGCGCTCCGACGCTGGGCAGACGGCGAGCCACTCGCGACGGTCTGCGCGGAGACTGGCTGCAGCCGGGCGAGCCTGTTCCGCTGGCGCACGCGCTTTGAGCACGGTGGCCTCGAGGCGCTCCTCGATCGCCCGAGAGTCGGTCGCGCGAGCGACCTGTCGCCGGCGCTGGAGCGGCTCATCCTCACGGTCCGCCTGCTGACCTACTGGAACAGCCGGCGGATCGCCGCAGAGTTCCGGCGGCGCGGCGTCTGGCCGCTCAGCCACGGCCAGGTCGACCGGCTCCTCGCCCGCCACGGCAGGCATCGTCCGAGCTACGTCCGGACACCCGGCCCGCGCTACGAGCGAGCCGCCCCGAACGAGCTCTGGCACATCGATCTCAAGGGTCCGTTCTTCTTCCTCGGCGCGACCGGCCACGCGCGGACCTGCCACTTCGTCGCCCTCGTCGACGACCACAGTCGGTTCCTGCTCGGGATCCGGGCCGTGCCCACCAAGGAGGCCGTCTGGGTGCTCGCCTTGCTCGAGGAGGCGATCGAGCTATGCGGCGTGCCGCATGAGCTGATGACCGACAACGGGACGCCGTTCGTCGCGATCACCCGCTCCATGCTCAGCCGCTTCCAGCGGAGCCTGGCCGAACTCTCGATCCGCCACATCCGGACCCAGATCGACACGCCCTGGACGAACGGCAAGATCGAGGCCTTCTGGGCGACCCTCCAGTCGGAGGTCCTCGACCGCCAGCAACTCGCCGACCTGGCCGCCGCCGAAGCCGCCGTCACGGCCTACGCCGGCTACTACAACTACCACCGACTCCACGGTCAGCTCGCCTGGCGGCCGAACGCTTCGACGGGACGCCCTTCACCGACCGCGGCTTTGCGAGTGTGCCGGCCCTCGCCAACGTCGCCGACTTACTCGACGCGATCCTGGCCGCCTGACCCAGTCTCATCTTCACCGGGGAACTTCACTAAGGGGTCGGGGGGTCGCGGCGCGGCGCCGCGGAGGCGCGCCGGGGTGCGGGCCGCTTCAGGTCTCCCGTATCGCTCCGCAGCCCAGCTGCCTGCTTTCCTGCCACTTCGACATCCCCGTGCGCTTGGGCAGGGTCTCGCACCCAAATCGGACTCGCCGGCGCCGTGCCAGGCCGTTGCTGAGCACGACTCCACTCGCGGTGGCGTCCGAAGTGGAGCCGCATACACCCGGAAGCCTGCCGTGGCGACCCCCGATGTCGAATTGGCAGGAATGCCTCGGGCCGCCAAAGTTCCCACGGGCCGCCAAAGTTCCCACGGCACGCCACCCACGGCACGCCACCGTGGCGCCGAACCACCGTGGTACGCCCTCCGTGTCACTTCAAACAGCAGGACACTTGCGATAGAACATCTGTACGATATGGCGGTTGTGATGCTAGACTGTACGACGTGACCGAAGACGGACTGCACCTGCTCGCGGCGGACGCCGAAGATCCCGAGGAAGTGGCGATCGAAGGTTCGCTGCGCCCACGTTCGCTCGATGAATACATCGGCCAGCGAGAGGTCAAGGCGAACCTGGGCGTGCTGCTTCAGGCGGCGCGCGCGAGGGAAGAGGCCGCGGATCACGTCCTGCTCTACGGCCCGCCCGGTCTGGGCAAGACGACCCTCGCCACGATCATCGCGCGGGAACTGGGCGTGAACGTCCGATATACCTCGGGGCCCGCCATCGAGCGGCCCGGCGACCTGGCCGCGGTACTCACGTCGCTCGAGGAGCGGGATGTCCTGTTCATCGACGAGATCCATCGACTCAATCACGCGGTCGAGGAGATCCTGTATCCGGCGATGGAGGATTACGCGCTCGACGTGATGATCGGCAAGGGCCCTTCGGCGCGTTCCCTGCGGCTCACGCTGAAACCCTTCACGGTCGTCGGGGCCACGACGCGTGCGGGACGGATCTCGTCGCCACTTCGGGATCGATTCGGAGCCACCTACCGTCTCGACTTCTACACGGAACCCGAGCTCACGGAGATCGTGCAACGTTCGGCACGGATTCTCGGTGTCGAGATCGATGCCGGCGCCGCGCAGGCGATCGCTCGTCGGGGTCGCGGCACCCCGCGCATCGTCAACCGGCTGCTCAAGCGGGTCCGGGATCACTCCGAGGTTCACGGGGATGGGCGCGTCAACGAATCCGTGGCACGGGAGGCCATGCGCCTGCTCGAGATCGATGACGAGGGTCTCGATTCCACGGACCGAAAGCTCCTGGCGGCGATCGTCCAGAAATTCGGTTCGGGACCGGTGGGCGTCGCATCCCTCGCGGCGGTCCTGTCGGAAGAAGTCGAGACGATCGAAGACGTCTACGAGCCGTTCCTCCTGCGCCTCGGGTTCCTGGACCGCACCCCGCAGGGCAGAATTGCGACGGACCTGGCCCGAGCCCATCTCTCCGGCCTTGGGTTCGAGATCCCGCCGCCGCGCCGCTCAGAGCCGGACATGCCGAGCCTGTGGGCGGACGACCCGGGAGCAGGGGATCGCTGAGCCGGCGGTCGCGGAAGGGACCGCGTCCGCGATTGTCATGCCGCCGCGCTCGATGCCCCGGTCAGCGTCCTTCGAGGTGCTCGCCGAGGCTGATCGGATGGGCGGAACCAGGGCCCGTCTTGGTCGGCTCACCGTCGCCCACGGCGTGATCGACACGCCGCAGTTCATGCCCGTCGGGACCAACGCGACCGTCAAGGCGCTGGATCCGGATGACCTCGTCGAGGTCGGTGCCTCGATTGTTCTCGCGAAT
>JANMPD010000143.1:0-9084 GCA_031369685.1 Chloroflexota bacterium
GGCGCATCGATCGTCCCGTGAGGCGGTCGAGCGGCCAGGATCCGTGGCCCCGCCCAGTGGGCGGACGCACCACGGGAGAGGTCTATCCAGGTCCCGAGCCGATCGGCACGGGGCTTTTTCATGTCCCGGGAATCGGATCCCGTGCCAGCAGAGGTCGCATGTCATGCCCGCGACCGTGATCGTCGGCCTCCAGTGGGGCGACGAGGGAAAGGGCAAGACCACCGACTTCCTTGCCGAGCAGGTCGCCATGGTCGTGCGCTATCAGGGCGGCGACAACGCCGGCCACACGGTGGTCACGGGGGATGAGGTCTTCAAGCTCCATCTCGTGCCGTCTGGCGTCCTGTATCCCCACATCACGTCGGTCATCGGGACCGGGGTAGTCGTGAATCCGGCAACCCTGATCACGGAGCTCGACATGCTGACCGGCAGGGGGATCGACGTGTCTCGCGTTCGCGTCAGTCGCAGCGCCCACGTGATCATGCCGTACCACGTGGCTCTCGACCGGGCCAATGAATCCCGGCTGGCCGGTTCCAAGGTGGGCACGACGGGGCGGGGGATCGGGCCAGCCTACGGCGACCGGGCCTGGCGAATCGGCCTGCGCATGGAAGACCTTCTGGATCGAGCGGTCCTTCGGACGCGCATCTCCCAGGTCCTCCCGGACAAGAACCTGCTCCTGAGAGGCATGGGGGCCCAGGCCTTCGCGGTCGATGCCCTCGTCGACCAGGCCGCCGCGTGGGGCGAGCGCCTGGCCGAGCACATCGACGACGCGACGTGGCTCGTGCAGGCGGCGCTCGCCAGGGGTGAGCACGTCCTCCTCGAGGGTGCCCAGGGCACGCTCCTCGATCTCGACCACGGCAGCTATCCATACGTCACTTCATCCAATCCGGTCGCCGGTGGTGCCTGTACCGGCGGTGGGATCGGACCACTCCAGGTGGACGAGGTGATGGGTGTCATGAAGGCGTACGCCACCCGGGTCGGCAGTGGGCCGTTTCCGACGGAGCTCAACGATGCGGTCGGGCGCGGGATTGCCGAGCGCGGTCACGAGGTCGGAACCACGACGGGACGACCGCGTCGCGTCGGCTGGTTCGATGCCGTGCCGCTCCGCTATGCCGTGGCCGTCAACTCGGTCAGCAGCATCATGCTCAATAAGCTGGACATCCTGTCCGGGCTCCCGACCCTGCGCCTGGGCGTCGGCTACGAGGTCGATGGTCGGCGGCTGGATCACTGGCCGTCGAGCGCCAAGGCCATTGAGCATGCGGTTCCGATCTACGAGGACTTCCCGGGCTGGGAGGAGCCCATCCACGAGGTTCGCTCGCTGGCCGACCTCCCCGAGAACGCCCGTCGGTACCTGACCGCCCTCGAGGACCTGGCCGGCGTGCCGATCGTGCTCGTGTCCGTTGGCCCCGAGCGGACCCAGACGATCGAACGTGCCTGGCGGCCCATGCGCCACCGCGCGGGGGTCGCGCTCTCGTGACCGGCGCCCGGGCCTCGGGGCCGACGTGACCGCCACCATGCCGACGCGCGTCCTGATCGTCGGCGCGGGTGGTCGCGAGCACGCGATCGCCTGGAAGCTGGCCTCCGAACCCGGGATCAACGCGGTCTTCGTGGCCCCGGGCAGCGCCGGCATGGAGAACGAGGCACGGGTCTCGGTGATCGCGGGCGTGGACCCGCTCGACGGCTCGTCCGTGCTTGCCGCCGCGCGGCAGGTGGCCGCGGAACTCGTGGTCATCGGGCCCGAGGCACCGCTCGCTGCTGGCGTTGCGGACGAGCTGCGTGCCGCGGGATTCGCGGTCTTCGGGCCGGACCGCGGTGCGGCCCGGATCGAGACCTCAAAGGCGTTCTGCCATGACATCGCGGCGGCCGCGGGTGTTCGGATGCCGCGATTCGGATCCTTCGACAGACTGGATGCCGCCATTGACTTCGCCCGCCGGCTCGGCGCCGAGGGCCGCGGGGTCGTGATCAAGGCCGATGGCCTGGCGGCCGGCAAGGGCGTCACCGTCGCGAATGACATCGAGGTTGCCATCGAGGCGATCAAGCGGCTCGTGCCGGACGGACCCGGTGACGGACCGTTCGTGGTGGTCGAGGAACGGCTCCGCGGACCCGAGGCAAGTCTCATCGCGCTGTGCGACGGCCGCGATGTCCTGGCTCTGCCGCCCGCGCGTGACCACAAGCGACTGCTCGATGGCGACGCGGGCCCGAATACGGGCGGCATGGGCGCCTACTCACCGCTCCCGGATCTCGATGACGACGCGGTCGAGGCGATCCTCGGCGCCTTCCATCGCCCGATCCTCGCCGAACTCGCGCGTCGCGGTCATTCGTTCATCGGCGCGCTCTTTGCCGGCCTCATCCTGACCGCCGATGGACCCGTCCTGCTGGAATGCAACGCCCGATTCGGAGACCCCGAGACCCAGGCGATCATGCCGAGACTCGCCACGCCGATCGGGCCGCTGCTCCTGGCTGCAGCCCGCCGGGGCCTGCGCGCCGGGGCGAACAGCGCCGGCATACGTGGATCGGTCCTGCCAACGTTTCCCGGAGCGGCCGTGGCGATCGTCCTTGCCGCCGCGGGATATCCGGAGGCGGTTCGGCGGGGTGACGCGATCAGCGGGCTGGATGGCGCCATCGACGGCGGCGACCTTGTCTTCCACGCCGGCACTCGACGCGACGCCGACGGGACGTACCTGACCAACGGTGGCCGCGTCCTTGCGGTCGTCGGCCGCGGCGCGGATCTCTCGACGGCCGCGGACCGAGCCGAGGCCGCAGCAGGCATGGTCTCGTTCCGCGGATCGCAACGGCGGACCGACATTTCCCGGCCGTCGAGCGCCATCAGCCACGACGCGACGAGTCGGCCCGAGCCGCGAACCGCAACCGGGGCCGCGCGATGATCGGGCGCTACACCCTGGCCGAGATGGGCCGGATCTGGGCTGAGTCCGAACGGTTTGAACATATGCTCCGGGTCGAGATCGCGGTGGCCCGTGCTCAGGCGGCTCGGGGCACGGTTCCGGCGGCGGCGCTCGCCGCCATCGAAGCCCGCGCGCACGTCGACATCGGGCGGATCGCGGACATCGAGACGACCACCGATCACGACGTGATCGCGTTCGTCAGCCAGGTCGCCGAATCGGTGGGTCCGGAGGGCCGGTTCCTGCACCTCGGCCTGACCAGCAGCGACGTCCTGGACACCGCCCTGGCCCTCCAGCTGCGGGCAGCCGGGCACTTGCTGCTCCGGGACGCGGACCGGCTGGTCGAGGCGCTGGTGGCTCGGGCCCGAGCCGAGGCGATGACGGTGATGATGGGTCGGACCCATTCGGTTCATGCCGAGCCGACGACGTTCGGGCTGAAACTCGCGGGCTGGGCCTTCGAGGTCGCCCGCGGTCGGACCCGCCTCGCCGCCGCGGTCGACGAGATCGCCACCGGCAAGATCTCCGGGCCGGTCGGGACCTACAGCCTCCTTGACCCCGCGCTCGAAGCCGAGGTGCTGACGGCACTCGATCTTCGGGCGGACCCAGTCTCGACCCAGATTGTGCAGCGGGATCGCCATGCCGCCTTGCTTGCCGCGATCGCCGTTCTCGGCGGAAGCCTCGAGCGCTTCGCGACGGAGATCCGGAACCTCCAGCACACCGAGATCGGCGAGGTCATGGAGCCATTCCGAACTGGCCAGAAGGGTTCGTCGGCCATGCCCCACAAGCGCAACCCCATCCTGTCCGAACGGATTGCGGGCCTGGCTCGGGTCCTGCGGGGCTACGCCCAAACCGCGATGGAGAACCAGGCCCTGTGGCACGAACGGGATATCAGCCACTCGTCGGCGGAGCGGATCATCCTGCCCGACGCCACGATCCTCCTCGATTACGCGCTCCAGAAGATGACGTCACTGGTCCAGGGCCTGGTCGTCCGGCCGGAGCGGATGCTCGAGAACATCGAACGCGGCCTCGGGCTGCATGCCAGCTCGCGCGTTCTCCTGGCCCTCGTCGAGCGCGGAGGGATGGCCCGCGAGGATGCCTATGCCGCGGTTCAGCGGGCCGCGCTGGCCGCATCGGATACGCGACGGCCGCTCCGCGAGTTGCTCGCGGTTGAGTCCGTGGTTGCCGGGACGCTGTCCCTCGCAGATCTCGACGCGTGCTTCGACGACGCGCGGCATCTGGGCCACGTCCCGGAAGTGATCGCGCGTCTCGACGCCCTCGTTCCCGCGGCGGCGTCAGCGTGATGGCGACGTCGGCGTTCATGCGTTCCGGCAAGGTCCGGGATCTGTACGCCGTGCGCGACGACGAAATCCTGCTCGTGGCATCGGATCGCCTGTCGGCATTCGACGTTGTCCTGCCGACGCCCATTCCGGACAAGGGTCGCGTGCTGACTGGCCTGTCGCGCTACTGGTTCGATGCGACACGCGACATCGTGGCCAATCAGATCCTGTCGACGAGTCCGTCCGACGTCCCCAGCGGGACCGTGGATCCCGCCACGGAGGCCGACTTGCGCGGTCGAATGATGCTCGGGCGACGAGCCCTGGTGCTCCCCGTGGAGGTGGTGATTCGGGGCTTCCTCGCCGGCTCGGGGTGGAAGGCCTACATCGCCGACGGGTCGATCTGCGGCGTCTCGCTGCCCGCGGGCCTTCGAGAGGGTGACCGGCTGCCGCGCCCGATTCTCACGCCGGCTTCCAAGGCCGAGATGGGGGAGCACGACGAGAACATCGACTTCGACACCATGGTCGTTGCCCTGGAGTCGATTGCCGGACCGGGTGCCGGCAGCCTTGCGGAGCGCGTGCACGAAACTGCTCTGGCGCTCTACGAATGCGCCGCCGCCCGGTGCGCGTCGGTCGGCCTCATCCTTGCCGACACGAAGTTCGAGTTCGGTCTCGTGGATGGAGACCTCATCCTGATCGACGAGGTCCTGACGCCCGACTCATCGCGTTTCTGGGACGCGGCAACCTATGCACCCGGCGGTCCCCAGGCGAGCTTCGACAAGCAGTTCGTGCGCGATTGGCTCGAGGGTCAGCCGTGGGACAAGACAGCCCCCGGCCCGGACCTGCCGCCCGACGTCGTCGATGGGACGCGCGCCCGGTACGTCGAGGCGTACGAGAGGATCACCGGAGCCTCGTTCAGCCGGTATCTTCAGGAGGACGTGATCGCCCGATGAGCGCTTCGTATCGATTTGCGATCAACGTGACGCCCAAGCCCGGCATCCTCGACCCGCAGGGCAGGGCCGTCGAGGGCAGCCTCGGACATCTGGGGATCGACGGCGTGTCGGGCGTCCGGGTGGGTCGGAGGGTCGAGCTCACGATCGCGGCGGCGGACGCGACCGTCGCCCGGTCCACGATCGAGCGTCTGGCCCGGGAGCTGCTGTGCAACCAGCTGATCGAGACGTTCGAGATCGAGGCCCTGGCCGCGCCGGACGGCTCGGCCGAGACCCGGGCAGCGTCAGGCGGCGGCTCATGACCCGGATCGGCGTCATCGTTTTCCCGGGGTCGAATTGCGACCGCGACACGATGCATGCCATCACGCTCGCTGGAGCAGAACCCGTCGAGCTGTGGCACGAACACGCCGACCTGCAGGGTGTCGCCGGGATCATCCTGCCCGGTGGATTTGCCTACGGCGACTACCTTCGGGCCGGGGTCATCGCCCGGTTCAGCCCCGTCATGCGATCGGTCGCGGCCTTTGCCGCCGAAGGCGGCCTGGTCCTCGGTATCTGCAACGGGTTCCAGGTCCTTGCCGAGGCCGGACTCGTGCCCGGCGCCCTGCTCCGCAATCGAGGCCTTCGATTTCTGGGACGCGACGTCCACATCGCGGTTGAACAAGCGGACTCGCAGTTCACGAGCCTCACCGGACCACGCCGTCCGCTCAGGCTGCCGATCGCCCATGGCGAGGGCTGCTACTTCGCCGATCCGGCCATGCTGGACCAGCTCGAAGCCAACAACCAGGTCCTGTTCCGGTACGTCCGCGCCGATGGCTCGGTCGCCGGCGACGCCGACGATCCCGCCAACCCCAACGGGTCGATGCGCGCGATCGCCGGCGTACGGAATGCTGCCGGCAACGTCGCCGGCCTGATGCCGCATCCCGAGCGGGCATCCGAAGCGCTGCTCGGTTCCGACGATGGGTTCGCGATCGTCCGCTCGTTTGTCGAGAGCGCCGCGGCCTCCGTCGGCGCGGGCGATCGTGGCGGGGTCCTCGTCCGATGACCCTCATGGATGCCACGGCCCAGGCGCCGTCGACCACCCCGCTCCACGTGGCCCTCGGCCTGACCGACGAAGAGCTGGACGGTATTCGAGATCGACTGGGCCGCGACCCGAACGACGTGGAACTCGCGATGTTCAGCGTGATGTGGAGCGAGCATTGCTCCTACAAGAGCTCCAAGCCGCTGCTTCGGACCCTGCCGACGGCCGGTGAGGGGGTCGTTGCCGGCCCGGGCGAGAACGCCGGCGTCATCTCGATCGGAGATGGGCTCGCGGTCGCCTTCAAGATCGAGTCCCACAACCACCCGAGCGCCGTCGAGCCGTACCAGGGCGCCGCCACCGGCGTCGGCGGAATCCTGCGCGACATCTTCACGATGGGCGCCCGTCCGATTGCCGTCCTCGATGCCCTCCGGTTCGGCGATCCAGCGGACGCCCGCACCCGGCACCTCGTCGATGGCATCGTCCGCGGCGTCGGCGGGTACGGCAACTGCGTCGGCGTGCCGACGGTCGGCGGTGAGCTGGTGTTCGATCCGTCCTACACCGGCAATCCGCTCGTGAATGTCATGGCGATCGGGATCCTCGAGGAACGTTTCCTGACCCTGGCGCAGGCGCCCGGGCCCGGAAATCTCGTCGTCCTGTTCGGGAGTGCCACCGGGCGCGACGGGATCGGTGGAGCGTCCGTGCTCGCGTCCGCGACCTTCACCCACGACGATCCATCCAAGCGGCCGTCGGTGCAGGTCGGGGATCCATTCTCGGAGAAGCTCCTGATCGAGGCCTCGCTCGAGCTCATCGAACGCGGTCTCGTGGAGGGTCTCCAGGACCTCGGAGCCGGTGGGATCACCTGCGCGACGTCCGAGACGGCCGACCGATCCGGCACGGGCATGCTCGTCGATCTCGATGCGATCCCCAGGCGGGAGCCCGGCATGGAGCCGTTCGAGGTGCTGATCTCCGAGAGCCAGGAGCGGATGCTGGCGGTGATCCGCCCGGACCGGGAGGCGGCGGTCCGTGCCGTGTGCGAGCGATGGGGTCTCCCGTGCGAGGTCATCGGGCGCGTCACGGCGGCGCCGGACATTCGGGTGATCGCCGGTGGCCTGATCGACGACGCAACGGCCGACGGTGGTCAGGTGCCCGCTCCGGAAGCGTGGGAGCTGGCTCGCATCCCTGCCCGGGCCCTCACATCCGACGCAATCGTGCACAACCGGATCGCGGCCCCGCCCCAGCGCCGGCGCGAGGCCCCGGCACCCGGGGCCCCGGCCGCGGCGTCAGGCACACTGCCGGAGCGAGGGATGGACCCGGGGGCCGTGCTCCTCGCGCTCCTCGGGAGCGCCAATCTCGCGTCCCGCCGGCCGGTCTTCGAGCAGTACGACAGCACCGTGCAGGTCAACACCGTCACGGGACCGGGTCATGGCGCTGCCGTGCTGCGGGTCAAGGGGACTGCCAAGGGCCTCGTCGCGAGCACCGACGCGAATGCCTCAGTCGGGGCGATCGATCCGTGGCTGGGGGCGGTGCTGAGCGTTGCCGAGGCGACCCGAAACGTGGCGATCACCGGCGCGCGGCCCCTCGGCGTAACGAATTGCCTCAATTTTGGCGATCCCACGCGCCCGGAGGCGTTCTGGCAGCTCAGCGAGGCAGTGCGCGGCCTGGGCGACGCCTGCCTTGCCCTCGGCCTCCCGGTGACCGGCGGGAACGTCTCGCTCTACAACGAGTCGCCGACCGGGGCCATCCTGCCGACACCGGAGATCGGGGTCGTGGGCCTGCTTGACGATGTCACCACGGCGGTCGGACCGGCCTTCGTGGCCGACGGTGACACCATCCTGCTGATGGGTTCGGCGATGCCCGGCCTGGCCGGCAGTGAATACGCTCGGCTCGGGGGCCTGACCATGGACGACGACGCGCCGACCATCGACCTGGGCGCGGAGAAGCGCCTTCAGGCGTGCATTCGCGAAGGCATCGCGCGCGGCCTCGTCGCGTCGGCGCAGGACGTTTCGGGCGGTGGCCTCGCGGTGGCCCTGGCCGAAGGCGCGATGTGGAGCGGCCTCGGGGCGCAAACGCGAATCGCCGTTGCCCACTCACCGGCGGTGGACCTGTTCGGCGAGAGCCCGACCCGGATCGTGGTCACGACCCGGCCCCGACACGCAGCGGCGTTCGAGCTCCTCGCCCGCGACCACGGCCTTCCGATCGAGCAGCTCGGACCGGTCGGCGGCAGCCGATTGGTCGTGGAATTGATCGGCTCCGGAGCCACCGGCGCGTCCGAGGCCCGCGGATCAAGAGTGGCCGATCCCATCGACCTCCCGCTCGCGGAGCTCGAACACGCCTGGAACCACGGGCTCGCCCGCGCCCTCGACTGGGAGGCTCCGGCCGCTGCGCCGGAGGGTCGCTGACATGTGTGGGGTCTTTGGGGTGGCGATGCCCCACGGCAGCGGGACCGAAGCGGCCCACGTGGCCGCGCTCGGTCTGTTCTCGCTTCAACATCGCGGCCAGGAATCCGCCGGACTCGCGGTCAGTGACGGCGCGGAACTGTTCCTGTACAAGGACCTCGGAATGATCTCGTCGGTGCTCGACGAGCGCCGCCTGCCCTCTTTTCACGGCGACCTGGCGATCGCGCACTGCCGGTACTCGACCACCGGTTCCACGATCTGGGAAAACGCCCAGCCAACCCTGCGCCTCGGGCCGCGGCGGGCCGTGGCGATCGGGCATAACGGCAACCTCGTGAACACGCGGGAGCTGCTGGGCGAGCTCCGAGGTGGTCGCGGCCGGCTCCCTGCCAGTACGGACACGGAACTGTTGACGGCGCTCCTCGCCGATGAGCCGGGTGAGGACACGGTCGAGGCCCTGGTCAGTCTGCTGCCACGGGTGCGTGGCGCCTATTCGCTCGTGATCCTCGACCGCGAGCGGATCATCGGCGTGCGGGATCCCTTCGGGTTCCG
>JANMPD010000174.1:0-6015 GCA_031369685.1 Chloroflexota bacterium
TCGAGGACCCAGCCGAGGCCCGGCCGTTCCGAAAGCGGGAAGTGGCCGTCCACGAGAGCGGGCCGGTTGGCGAGCATCTGCCAGAAGATCGGGTCACGAGCCGGCGAGAAGGCCTCCACGTAGGTGCCGTTGGGCACCGAGGCCAGGAGGTGCGAGGAAACCTGCGTCTCTTCGTGATGACCGACCTGCACATCGTAGCTGTACGCGATCGCTGCGATCCGACGCCACTCCGTCGGTCCGCCACCCCATGACGCGTCGAAGTTGGAGATGTCGATTGCGCCGCTAGCGATCATTTCGCGCATGCCGACCCGACTGATCTCACTCTGGCCGGCGGCCACGTTGACGTTGCCCCGCATGCGGACATCGCGCATGGATCGGAAGTCGCCGTGCCAGCGGGTCGGTTCCTCGAACCAGCGCAATTCGATGCCCTCGGCCCGGATCAGCCCCAGGAAGGCCAGTGCCTCCGCCACGGTATAGCCCTGGTTCGCATCCACGACGAACAGGAAGTCGTCGCCGGCATGACGGCGTGCCCGCACGAGTCGGGCGGCATCGTCTGCAGGTGGCATCGCCCCGATCTTGAATTTCATCCCGACCATGCCGTGCTCGCTCTTGAAGAAGTCGATCTCGCGCTCGATCGCCTGCTCCCTGGCTTCCTCGGAATCGGGAATGTAGTAGCCGCCGATGCCGATCATCGGGACGCGATCCCGATAGCCGCCCCAGAGGCGCCAAAGCGGCTGTCCATACGCCTTCCCGACGGCATCCCACACCGCGGTGTCGATACAGGCAATGGCCTGCATCGCGTACCAGCGCGGGCGGAGCTGGTCGAACGTGGCCGGGAGCATCGCCTCCCAGATCTTCTCGACCTGGGTGACGTCCATCCCGATCACGAGCGGTGCGAGCTCGTCATGCAGGATTGCCCGGATCTCGGACTGGAGCGGTTCGTCCTCGTCCGCGTTGTAGGCCTCGCCGATGATCCCGTCGCTCGTCCGGATCCTGGTGATGATCGTGCAGCGGTTGCGCATCTTGTAGTAGCTGCCCTTGTAGGTGAAAGGCAGCGGTACGCGGACCGGGATGGTCTCGATCGCCTCGATCCTGTTCAATCGCTTCCTCCTCGGGGCTCGTCCGGTTGACGGGGTGGAGACCCCGGTGCGACGATAGCAATCGTAACTGGAAACGGTACCGGTAGTTGCCGTCGATGCGACCGCCCTGCAGCCCGCTGACCGCCATTGACCCGTACGAGGACGCCACGCGATGACCGATCCATCGACTTCCGAGCGCGTCGCCTGGTTCCGCAAGATGACCGAGATCCGGCTCTTCGAAGAGAAGGTCCAGGAGCTCTTCATGAGCGGCAGCATCCAGGGGACGACCCACCTGTGCCAGGGCCAGGAGGCCGTCTCGGTCGGCGCCATCTCGGCGATGCGCGAGGGCGACGTCCAGACCAATACTTACCGCGGGCACGGTGAAGCACTGGCCCTTGGCATGGCCCCCGAAACTGCCATGGCCGAGCTCATGGGCCGGACAACCGGCTGCTCGGGCGGCGTGGGCGGGTCGATGCACCTGATCGACGTCACCAAGGGCAACATCGGCGCCAATGCGATCGTCGGGGCCGGCCTACCCATCGCGGTCGGGGCGGCCGTGTCATTCCAGATCCAGGGGCGCGCCAACGTCGCCCTGACCTTCTTCGGCGACGGAGCCACCAACATCGGAACCTTCCACGAGGCCATGAACATGGCAGCCGTCTGGAAGGCTCCGGTCGTCTTCATCGTCGTCAACAATCTGTACGGCGAGTACAGCCCGCTCCTGACCACGACGCCGATCGCGGACCTGGCCCGTCGAGCCGATCCCTACGGGTTCCCGGGCATCGTCGTCGATGGCCAGGACGTGGAGACCGTCCACGCCGCCACCGTTGCTGCCGTCGAGCGTGCTCGACAGGGCGACGGGCCGACCCTTCTCGAGATGAAGACGTATCGATATCGCGGCCACTCCAGGTCCGACCCGGCAAAATACCGACCCGCTGGCGAGCTCGAGGCCTGGAAGGCGCGTGATCCCATCGACCTGATGGGCGCGCGACTTGCCGAGGAGGGGATCCTGTCCGCGGATCAGCAGGTCGCCCTCCGAGGAGAACTTCAGGCCCACATTGACGGAGCCGCCGAGCGCGCCTCGGCCGCCCCGTACCCGACCCTCGAGGAGACCAGGCGCTATGTCTACGCTGGTTGAAGCGGCCCCCTCCGGGGCAGATGCGGCAGTCGAACTCACCTACCGCGAGGCGATCAACGCGGCCCTCGAAGACGAGATGGCGGCCGACGACGCCGTCGTCCTCATCGGTGAGGATGTTCAGGCCGACGGTGGTGTCTTCAAGACCAACATCGGCCTCGTCGAACGGTTCGGGACGGCGCGCGTGCGCAGCACGCCGATCTGCGAGAACGGCTTCATGGGCGTGGCCCTGGGGATGAGCCTGACCGGGCTCCGGCCGGTGGTCGAGATCATGTTCTCCGATTTTCTGCCGACGGCCGGCGACGCGATCGTCAACCAGCTGCCGAAGTACCGGTACATGAGCGGCGGACAGTTCGCCGTTCCGGTCACCATTCGCTCGATCAGTGGAGCCCTCGGACGGTTCGGGACCCAACACTCTGCCACCGGTGAGAGTTGGTTCATGAGCCTGCCGGGCCTGCGTGTAGTGACGGCGTCAAGCCCTGGTTCCGCCTACGAGTTGCTCCGGGCCTCGATCCGGGATGACAACCCCGTCATCTTCCACGAGCACAAGGCAATGTATGCGCGCAAGGGCCCGGTTCGGCGAGGAGCGATTGCGGAGCTTGGCAAGGCCGACGTGGTCCGCGCCGGGACCGACGTCACGATTGTCGCGACGCTGCTGATGGTTGAGCGGGCACTTGTGGCGGCAGCTGAACTCGAGGCCGACGGCATCAGCGCCGAAGTCATCGACCTGCGCTGGATCCGCCCCCTCGATCTGCCGACCGTCTTCGCCTCGGTCGCCAAGACCGGACGGCTTGTCATCGCGGAGGAGCAAGTTCACGCCGGTGGCTGGGGCGCCACGATCATCTCGGAGCTGGCGATGGCCGGCCAGGCGTGGCGCAGCGCTCCAAGGTCCGTCGGCCTTCCGTACGACCTGCCCATCCCGTACAGCCCGCCGCTCGAGGACGAAATCATTCCTTCCTCGGGACGCATTGCCGCGGCGGCACGCGCCAGCCTCGGCCGATGACCTCGGAGGCCCCGGGCTGGGCGGCGAGCGCCCTCGGCCCGGGCGATCTGCGGATCGAGCGCATCGAGACGATCGCGCTCCGAGCTCCGCTGGCGCGTCGTTTCGTGGGCAGCGCCTACTCGATGGACAACCGCTGCACGATCGTCGTTCGAATGACGACGGCCGATGGCGTCGTCTCGGAGACGTACAGCGGCGACACGGACGAGGAACAGTCCCTGATCCTGGACATCATCCACCGCGAGCTCGCGCCGGCCCTGCTCGGGCGGAGCGCACGTGACCCCGAGGGCGCGTGGCGGTCCATGGAGCCGTCGACCAACAATATCCTTCGGGAACGCGGGTTCGCCCTACAGGCGATCGCGGCCATGGACACCTCGATCTGGGACCTGCTGGGTCGCGCCGTCGGGTTGCCCCTGCATCGCATGTGGGGTGCCACCACCGACGACCTCCCGATCAGCGTGATCGGTGGTTACTACCACCTCGATCTCGACCAGACGGCCGATCTGATCCGGAACTACGTCGAGATGGGCTTTGCCGGGGTGAAGTTCAAGGTCGGCGGGCGTTCCCCAGCCGAGGACGCCGAGCGGGTCCGCGTGGCAAGAGAGGCGGCTGGGCTCGACTTCGCGCTGATGGTGGACGCGAACCAGGGATACGACCGGGCACAGGCCGTGGATTTCGGGCGGCGCGTGGCCGAGCTCGGGATCCGCTGGTTCGAGGAACCCTGCCGCTGGACCAACGACCGGCGCTGGATGCGCGACGTCCGACTCCAGACCGGAATCCCCATCTGCGCGGGCCAGAGCGAACTCACGCTGGGCGGTCTTCGCGACCTCGTCGTGGACGGGTCCATCGACGTCAGCAACTTCGACGCTTCGTGGGCGGGCGGCCCCACGATCTGGCGCAAGGCAGCCGGGCTGTGTGCGGCCTTCGGCGTCGAGATGGGGCATCACGAGGAACCCCAGGTCTCGGCTCACCTCCTTGCCAGCGTCCCGAACCACACCTTCGTCGAGTGCTTCGATCAGGAGCGGGACCCCTTCTTCTGGAAGCTCACCAACATGTCGAGTCGGATCGCAAAGGGTCGCTACCGACTTCCCGATGGGCCCGGATTCGGAATCGCCCTTGACTGGGACTACGTTCGGGCGCACACCGTGGACAGCCGCGTCACCGAGCGGTGAACCACGAATCCGATCACGACGACGGGCCACCGCCGCCCGCTGGAACCGGCGGCGACCGTCCGGGTTCGAGGCCGGCCCCTCTCGCGGGCTTGCGGGTCATCGCGGTTGAGCAATACGGGGCCGGCCCATTCGGGTCGCTGTACCTGGCCGATCTCGGTGCCGAGATCGTCAAGATCGAGGACCCGGGGGTCGGCGGCGACGTCAGCCGCTACATACCGCCGGGGGTGTCCGGCACCGATTCGCTCTTTTTTGAGGCGTTCAACCGCAACAAGGGCAGCGTGGCGCTGGACCTGAAGCACCCCCGCGGCCGCGAAGTCTTTGAGCGGCTTGTCGCATCGGCCGACGCGGTATACAGCAACCTGCGCGGCGACCAGCCGACCCGCCTTGGCCTGAAGTACGCGGACCTGGCGGAGGTCAACCCACGGATCGTTTGCGTTGCGCTGAGCGGGTACGGAGACCGCCCCGACCAGGCCATGCTTCCCGGCTACGACGCCCTGATCCAGGCCGAATCCGGCTGGGCCTCGTTGACCGGCGATCCGGACGGTCCACCTACCAAGAGTGGCCTCTCGCTGGTGGACTACGTCGCGGGCCTGACCGCCGCGCTGGGGCTCCTCGCCTGCGTGCTGCAGGCGCGCGCCTCCGGCATCGGCGGGGACATTGACACCAACCTCTATGACAGCTCGCTGGCCATGCTGAGCTACCCGGCGACGTGGTATCTGTCCGCGGGCTTCGTCACGCGACGGCTGCCCCTTTCCGCTCATCCGAGCATTGTGCCCTTCCAGTTCTTTGCCACGGCCGACGGCCACATCGCGATCGCGTGCCCCAAGGAGAAGTTCTTCAAGATCCTGGTCCAGGCCATGGGACTCCCGGAGCTGGCAACGGAGGCTCGGTTCGCCACGTTCGATGCCCGCGGCTCGAACCGTACGGAAACGCTGGCTGCCCTCGAGGCACGGTTCGTCGAACGAACCACTGCTGCGTGGCTGGCGGTCCTTCGCGGTCGCGTGCCGATCGCGCCCGTCCGGTCGCTTGAGGAGGCTCTGGATGTCGAGGAGCTCCGCGATCGCGAGATGCTCGCGACGTATGAGCATCCGACGCTCGGGACGGTCCGGTCCGTCGGCCTGCCGCTCCGGGTGGCTGGGTTCGCCCCGTCCTACAGGGCCGGCCCGGCGCTCGGCGGTGATAGGGACCGCGTGCTCCGCGGACTGGGATACACGGATACAGAGATCAAAGCGCTCGGCGCCGTGGGCGCCTTTGGGTCTCCATCGTCGCCTCCGGATGCGGGAGACGACTGACGCAAGGTCGCCAGCGACAGAGCTCGACCTGGGCCTATTGGGTCAGGGTCAGCGTCGTCACAATCGAGGCGCCGACCGCCTCCGAGCTGAATGGCAGCGGGATCGTCTGGCCCGTCGCCCAGAGGTCGATCAGGTCGCCGTAGTGTCGATCGAACGGGTTGCCGCTCTGGCCCGTCGTCGTGATGATCCGCGCGGCATCCGGGTCCGACATGTCGATGGTCAGGCGGTACGACGGCCCGTTCGACACGTTGAACAGGGTATCGAGACCCACCGGCTCGTACGACGGGTCGGACGGATCCGGGTACGCCTTCCACATCCGGTAGTAGTTGTTCTGGAC
>JANMPD010000212.1:0-7094 GCA_031369685.1 Chloroflexota bacterium
TGGGACACGGGCATCGTCGAACTCGAGAGCGCGCTCGCCGACACCGCAGACTCCCTCGATCGGCTGCTCCTGGTGAACAACCTGACGAACCTCCGTGCCGTGCGAGGCGATGCGATCGGTGAGGGCGTCGCAGAGCTCGAGGCTACCGCCAAATCGACCTCCGATCTGGCGAGCCAAACCTTTCTGGCCGAGACGCAGGGCTGGGTGGCGCTTACTTCGGGACGGCTCAGCGAGGCCAGGGACCGATGGCGGGAGATGGCCGATCTGGACTCCTCATCCAGCGGCAGCGCGTACGCCTGGACGTCTCGCGTGAGTCTCTGGCTGGGCGACGCGACGGGCGCCGAGAGAGATCTCGCCCGGTTTTGGGCCAGCGTTGCGCACGGTGGTGTCGTCGATGTCGTATACCTCGGACTGCGAGCTGGTATTGCCGGACTACTCGGGGATCGGGCCACGGCCACGGGCCAATACCGCGAGACGATCCGCGGGCTCCGCGAGGCCCGCCTGCCGTTCGACGAGGCGATCCTCGCCATCGACATGGCGTACGTGCTCGGTCATGCGGATCCGCTGGTCATGGACGCCGTTGGCATCGCTCGGGCCACACTGGCCGGGCTCCGATCTGCGCCATTGCTGGCGCTGCTCGAGGACGCTGTGGCAATGGGCGGTCGGGCGGAAGCCGGATCGGGCGCGGGTGCGCGACGAGCATCGGCCGCGCGGGACAGCAGTGTGGAGGCTGAGGCCGGCCCGCGCTGACACTGGGTCGTGGGCGCCTACGTCTTCACGAGGAGCTGGGTCTCCCCCGCCGCCTCCGCGTAGGCCTCGATCGGCAGGCAGGCACAGACCACGTTCCGGTCCCCATAGACATTATCGATCCGGCGGACCGGCGGCCAATACTTGCGCGTCCTGACCCACGAGAGCGGGAACGCGCCCTGCTCGCGCGTATAGGGGCGGGCCCAGTCGTCGCGAAGCAGGTCCGCGGCCGTATGCGGGGCGTTGCGCAACGCGCTCGATTCCAGCGGCACGGTCCCGGCCTCGATCTCGGCGATCTCGGCCCGGATCTGGAGCAGTGCGTCCGCGAACCGGTCCAGCTCGGCCTTCGATTCCGATTCCGTCGGCTCGATCATCAGCGTGCCTGCGACCGGAAAACTCATGGTCGGCGCATGGAATCCGAAGTCCATCAGCCGCTTGGCGATGTCGTCGACGGTCACGCCGCTCGAAGCGGTGACGGGTCGGACGTCGAGGATGCACTCATGGGCCACGGTGCCGCTGGTCCCGACGTACAGGACCGGGAAGGCCCCTTCGAGCCGCTTCGCCAGGTAGTTCGCGTTGAGGATCGCGATCTCGCTGGATCGCCGTACGCCGGCCGACCCGAGCATCGCCACGTAAGCCCACGAGATCGGCAGGATGCTGGCGCTCCCGTACGGGGCGGATGCCACGCGCCCGGGCTCGTCAAGGCCCTTGCCGGGCAGGAACGCGGCCAGGTGTTCGGCGACCCCGATCGGACCCATGCCCGGTCCCCCGCCGCCGTGCGGGATCGCGAATGTCTTGTGGAGGTTGAGGTGGCAGACATCGGCGCCGATGTCACCGGGCCGGGAAAGCCCGACCTGGGCGTTCATGTTCGCGCCGTCCATGTAGACCTGGCCGCCGGCCCCGTGAACGAGGCGGCAGATCTCGACAATGGTTTCCTCGAACACGCCGTGCGTGCTCGGGTACGTGATCATGAGGGCACCGAGGTTGCCTGCGTGCTCGTCGATCTTCGTCTTCAGGTCGTCGACGTCGACGTTGCCCCGAGCGTCTGTCGCAACGACGACGACCCGGTAGCCGGCCATGACGGCGCTCGCGGGGTTGGTGCCGTGGGCCGACGCCGGGATCAGGCAGACCCGGCGATGGCCTTCGCCACGTGACCGGCGCCAGGCGCGAATCGCCAGGAGCCCCGAATACTCCCCCTGGGATCCCGCGTTCGGCTGGAGGCTGACTGCTGCGAACCCTGTGATCTCGGCCAACCAGCCCTCGAGATCGCTGAACAGGCGCGCGTAGCCGGGTACCCGTTCAGCTGAGGAGAACGGGTGGACCCGAGCGAAACCCGGCAGCCCGATGCCCATCATCTGGGTGGTCGCGTTGAGCTTCATGGTGCAGCTGCCCAGCGGGATCATTGACCGGGTCAGGGTCACGTCCTTCTCGGCGAGTCGGAAGATGTAGCGCAGCATCTCGGTTTCGGAGCGATACAGCGAGAACACCGGATGGGTCAGGATCGGATCCGTCCGGCGCGTGTCCGCCGGCAGCGCCGCGTCGGCCGCGGCCGCGCTCGGCGCGACGTTCGGGACCGAACCGCCGAGCGCGGTGAGCAGATTCGTTACGTCCAGTTCGGACGTCGTCTCATCACAGGAGATGCCGATCCCGGTGGCATCGAGGCGTCGGACTTCGTAGCCCGCGCCCGCAGCCGCTGCGACCAGGGTGTCCGCCCGGACCGAGGTCCCCGTGTCCAGGGCGATCGCATCGAAGTACCGGTCGTGCCGGAGCGTGAGGCACTCGACGCCGGCGAGTCCCGCAGCTATGGCCGAGGCCCGCAGGTGGACGCGCTCGGCCATCGCCCGAAGCCCGCTCGGGCCGTGCCAAGCCGCGTACATGCTGGCAATCACCGCCAGGAGGACCTGCGCGGTGCAGATGTTCGAGGTCGCCTTCTCTCGTCGGATGTGCTGCTCGCGGGTCTGGAGGGTCAGCCGGTAGGCCGGCGAGCCGTCCGCATCAACTGACACGCCGACGAGCCGCCCCGGCAGGGCCCGCTTGAATGCGGACCGCGTGGCAATGAACGCGGCATGCGGGCCGCCGTTGCCCATCGGGACCCCGAAGCGCTGGCTGGTCCCGATCACGACATCGGCCCCCTGCGCGCCGGGGCTCTCGAGGAGCACGGCCGCGAGCGGGTCCGTCGCCACGATCACGAGGACCTTCGCCGCGTGCGCCGCCTCGATGTAGGCGCGCACCGAGCGCACGACACCCGACGAACCCGGGTTCGACAGGAGCATCGCGTACGGTCGCTCACCGTCCCTCGGCGTGGCCGCTCGAGCAAGCAATTCAGTCGGTGGCCCGACGACCACCTCGATGTCGAGGGGCTCGGCGCGCGTCCGGATAACGGCAATGGTCTGGGGATGGGTATCGGCGTCCACGAGCACGAGGTTGCCGTCCGCGACGGTCGAAACGCTGTGCGCCAGGGTGATGGCCTCGGCCGCGGCGGTGCCCTCATCGAGCAGCGAAGCGTTGGCGATCTCCATGCCCGTCAGGTCGCAGATCGCGGTCTGGAAGTTGATCAGCGCCTCGAGTCGACCCTGGGCGATCTCGGGCTGGTACGGGGTATACGCCGTGTACCAGGCGGGATTCTCTAGCACGTTCCGCTGGATCACCGCCGGCGTGATCGTGTCGTGGTAGCCCATGCCGATCATCGTCCGAAGCGGCGTGTTCGCGTTGGCCATCGCCCGCAGGTCGTCGAGTGCCTCGGCCTCGGTCCTCGCGGCCGGCAGGTTGAGGTCTCGATCGCGGAGGATCGCGGCCGGAACCGTGGCGCGAATCAGGTCATCGAGCGATGCCTGCCCGATCGTCCGAAGCATGTCGGCGACATCGGCTTCGTCCGGACCGACGTGTCGGTCGACGAACTCCCGTTCGTTGGGTGTTGCGGGCATCGGCGAAAGCACCTCCACGGTGCCCCGCTGTCCTGGTGCCTGAGAGCGTCCCCGTCGCGCGTCTGCGCCCGCGGGTTCCTCCGTCGGCGCGCCGCTTCGAGCTCGATGCTCAGCCTGGCGCTCTCCAGCGTCCCCATCCCTGCGCGGTCCCTGGTGCCTGAGAGGTTCCGGACCGTTGCTCCGTCGGCGCCGCCGGTCGCGTGACAGGCTCGCGAAGCTCAGCGCTTCGCTGCCCTGCTCCGTCCCGGCGATCTCTCCCGCGCAGTTCGACTGGGGTATCTGCCGGGCATCCTACGCCTTTCGGCGCGAGGGTCATCGATGTGCGCTGTCCGAAGCCGACGGGTGGGTGCTGGGCCGTAGGCCGGCCGATGCCGGGCCGAGACGGCACCGCGTGCTCATTTCATACGTGCGACGTATGAAATCGACTTCGTCATACGCCGGGCGTAAGAAGTTGACGCGAATCGGCCCCCGGCACGTCGAATCTGGGCTCTCAAGGATCGTGCGGTGCCCGATTCGGCCCGAAATACCGCTTTTCATACGTCGGGCGTATGAGATCGACACGTCAACGGTCCCACCGGGTCCCCGAGCGTCGTTTTCTTACGTGGGGCGTATGGGGCCCGAACGCGTGGGCCCGGCTCGAGCCTGCCGCCAGACAGGGCCACCGCGGCACCCTATCGCTCCGCGCTGATCCCCCGTCCGTCCACGGAGGCCGCGTCGGCCATTGTCGAGTCCACCATGGTCACGGGCTCATGCACCACGGCCTTCGAGACCACGGCGACGCGCCGCCGCCTGGCGACCGCAATCCCGAGCGCGATCCAGGCCAGCCCATTCACGGCGATGCCGGCCAAGGCGGCCGGCCTCCAGAACCACGCAAGATCGCCCCGGACGAGCTCGAGTCGATCCATCCCCGTGAACGCGAAAAGGGACCCGACGGCCAGGGCGAGTCCGACCCATCGGGCCATCCTGCCCACGCGCCAGATAACGTACCCGAAGACTGCGTCCGTGAGCCACATCGCGGCGCCCGCGAAAAACCCGATGAGCCGGAAATCGGGGTCTGCTTCGGGAAACTGCGGGCGGCCGATGCCGGCTATCCCCATGACGAGATACCAGGCGTTGGCGAGGATGACGGCACTGGCGACCGTGACGGACGCGCGGCCTGAACCAAGCGCCCCCGTACGGTACGCGGCCAGTCCGATGGCAATCGCGCCGACGTTGAACAGGACGAGCCGAACCGCAACGAAGTCCCAGATCCAAGGCAGATTTGGAATGAACGCGAGAACCAGGGCCACGCCACCCAGGATCCCGATGAGTCCCAGTGCGCGGGTCGCCATTGACGGAGATTCAGCCAGCGAATGAGCCATGGTTCGATCCTTTCTCGCGTGTTCCGATGCTGCCGTGACGGCCAGATCGCCCAGCGTCCGGATCCAGACGTGGGCAGCGCCGGCCGGACCTGACGAGACCCGTCCGGTTCGCGCGTCGCGCAGCTGGTCGCCGAAGAGCTGGACCATCTCATCACCGAAACGGGCACGGAATTCCGACGGGTACAGCCGGAGCAGGCCGCGATAGACCCGCTCGTGGGACGGTTCGGGCTGGTTCATCCCGATCCCTCGATGGCCCAGCCGCGGACCGCCTGCACGATCCCGTCCAGTCGCCGAACCTCCGACGCGGCGACCGCTCGGCCGACACCGGTGAGTCGGTAGTAGCGGCGGCGCTGGTCGTCCATGTCCGGGTCCGGCCGGTCGTCGCTCTCCTCGATCAGCCCGTCGTCGAGGAGCCGCCTGATCGTGGTGTAGATGGCACCGGGACCAAGGCGAACCGCACCGCCGGTAATCCGGGCGACCTCGCCCATGATCGCGTAGCCATGGCGCTCCTCCGGCCCGATCGCGAGGAGGATGTGCATGGCCGTCCTCGACAGGGACGGCGTGGGTTGGGGCTGCGCAGTGGTTTCCATGGCGCGACTATATCGTATGGTGATAGATTGTCAATAGATGCATCCGCTTTCGCGGGAGCCCGGAGCGGATGCACGTCCAACCGATGGGCCGGTCGGGCCGGGGTCAAGCGGCGGGAGTGACTCAGACGGGACGAGCCCGCAGCTGAAGGCCACGGAGCAGCTGGGCATTCGCCGCGACAATGATCGTGGAAGCGCTCATCGCAATGGCCCCAACCGCCATCGGCAGGTCGATCCCCCACGGCACCAGCAGGCCCGCCGCCACGGGAATGGCGATCAGGTTGTACCCCGTGGCCCAGACCAGGTTCTGGATCATCTTTCGGTAGGTCGCTCGGGACAGGGTGATCGCGCCGACGACATCGCGCGGATCGCTTCGAACGAGCACGATGCCGGCCGATTCGATGGCGACGTCCGTGCCGGCCCCGATCGCGATGCCCACATCGGCGGTGGCAAGGGCGGGTGCATCGTTGACGCCATCGCCGACCATCGCCACCTTCCGGCCGCCGGCCTGGAATCGACGGACCGCCGCCGCCTTGTCGGCCGGCAGCACCTGCGCGGCAACCTCGTCGATTCCGAGCTTCGCGGCGACGGCGTTCGCCACGGCCTCGCTGTCGCCGGTGATCATCGCGACCCGAATACCGAGTGCATGAAGCTGGCTGACGGCCTCCGCGGATTCAGGACGAATGTCATCTTCGAGTGCCAGCGCCCCCGCGATTCGACCATCGATGACGACGTGGAGCACCGTGGCTCCCCGTTCGGCCCAGGCTCCCGTGTCGAGGTCCTCCGGCGGATCGAGCTTGAGGTCGGCCAGCAGGCGCGGGCCGCCAATCGCCACCGTCCGGCCATCGACGGTGGCGCGCGCACCCCGACCCTCGAGCGCTTCGAAATTCGAGGCGGCCGTCCCCACAACGCCACGATCCGTGGCGGCTCGCACGATCGCACGGGCCAGCGGGTGCTCCGAATCGGCTTCGACCGCGGAAGCCATCCGAACGACGTCATGGTCCGACATCCCGTCCGCCGCCAGCACGGCGGTCACAGCCGGCTCTCCGCGGGTCAGTGTTCCGGTCTTGTCGAAGATCACCAGGTCGAGCTCGCGAGCCCGTTCGAGCGCCAGCCGGTTCTTGACCAGGAGCCCATTGCGTGCGCCGAGCGACGTCGAGATCGCGATGACCAGCGGGATCGCCAGTCCGAGCGCGTGCGGGCACGCGATCACCAGGACGGTCGCCGTTCGAACGAGGGCTCCCTCGGGGTCGCCGAGGAACCACCAGATCGACAGCGTGGCAATACCGGACGCCAGGGCTACATAGAACAGGAGCGCCGCGGCCCGATCCGCAAGTGCCTGGGCCCGCGATGCCGATGCCTGGGCAGCGGCCACCATCCGCATGATCCCGGACAAGGCGGTTCCGTCCCCGACGGCTGAAACCCGAACCCGCAACGAACCACCAGCCGCGACGGTCCCCGCGACCACACGATCG
>JANMPD010000220.1:0-40149 GCA_031369685.1 Chloroflexota bacterium
GATGGGCGGTGATCGAATTCCACTCGTGAATGGTTCGAATCCAGAGCGCTGCGCCGTTGGAGCTGGTCGGCGAGATGGAGCCGAAGACCGAGAGCTGGCGAGCCCACCACGGCCCCATCACCAGCAGGAAGAGACCGAGGCAGGCGGCCGCGGCCCAGAACGCGATCGGGCGACGGTCCTCCACGTGGACCCAGCTGCCGCTGCCACGTCGGCTGCGCATCCATCGCCAGCGATCCCAGAACCAGACCAGCCCGACTGCGGCGCCGAGGAAGACCCCGTCGTTCCGGCCGAGCGAAGCGAGGCCGGCCAGCAGACCCGCGAATGCGTAGGCCCGGTTGTCCCCCTTCAGACCCCGCGCGGTCATCCAGATCGTCGCCGCGACGAGGGTGTGCATGATCGCGAAGTTTTCGGGCTGGGCCATGAAGACCGTGGCGGCGGCCGGCACGGCCGAGAGAACACCGGCCGTGACCACGACCAGCGGCTCGGCGCGGGCGTCCCGGGCGATGGCCCAGGTCAGCGGTGCCGCGAGGGATCCAATCAGCGCCAGCGGCAGCGCCGATGCCACGGGGGTGGGTCCGAGCAGGGCGATGAACGGCACCTGAACGAGGCTGGCCAACGGCAGCCAGTGCGCATTCGAGGGAATGGGGAGCACCGGGACATCGGGGATGCGGTTGCCCACCTCCGCGAAGATCCATATGAAGTCCACGCTAAGCCCACGACCCGCCGCAATGGCCCGTGCGACGTCAGCGTAGTAGTAGGAATCCGGGTAGGCAGCGTCCGGATAGACCGCGATCAGCGCAAGGCGGACCAGCAGCGCGAGCACGAACAGCGCGACAGGGGTCCGCACGGCTGGGAGCGTAGCAGCCCGGCCCGGCGTCACGCTGGGGTGCGAGCGAGTCTTCGCGTCTTGGGGCACGCCCTCCCCGCGTGATGCCACTCGGCGCATCACCAGTAGATATCACCAATAGATATCGCCAGTAGATGAGGGACACGTCCTCCACGTTTGGCACCCCGTCTTCCTCGTGTGATGCCACTCGGCGCATCACCAGTCGCGGCGCTCCTCGTCCCGCCGGGCCATCTGTTCAACCCACTCGGACAGCGAACTTCGCGCGGGGACGTGCACTTTGACCTCGGGAAGACCGAGGCTGTCGGGCCCGGCTTGGAGGACGGCAAGCATTCGAGCCATCCGACGGGCGCGCATGCCAGGCGCTATGCCGGCCTCGAACCGCGAAATCGACGATTGGGATAGATCGACCATGTTGGCCAGACCGCGCTGACTGATCCCTCGCGAACTCCGCAGCCTCGCGAACGCCTCGCCCAGTAGAAGCAGGCCGGCGCGCGTATCAGGGTCGAGGTCCTCGATTTGCCAGGGCATTGTCCTATTTCAGCACCGTCGCCATGTACGGCGCTTGTCTCCGCTTTGCCCGGCCGTTTTCTCCGCTTTGCCGCCGGCACACCGCGCAATTGCGGACCAAACGATCTGATGCGCCGAGTGGCATCATCGGACCAAACGATCTGATGCGCCGAGTGGCATCATCGGAAAGAAGTCCAATCGGCACTGCCGGATGCTACGGACCCGGTTCGGCCAGGCGCGGTTCTCGCCGTACTATCCGGCCATGAAACTGAGTGAGCGCGGGCGGCGGATCCTGCTCTGGGGCTTCGCGGCCGTCGGATACGCGCTCCTCGCTCGGATCCTGCTCGTCGAAGGGATCGCGGAGGCCGGCGGGATCGGGGGGTTTGACGCGAATGCCTACTGGTCGGCGGCCGGACACGCCTGGCGAGGTGAGCCGCTGTACGACGTCGGCGCGTTCGCGTTTCGCGCCTATCAATACCCACCGGTATTCGCCCAGGCGCTCGCGCCTGGATCGCTGCTTCCGCTCCCCGCCTTCGTCTGGATCTGGCGATCGATCGAGCTGCTGGGGCTGCGCCTGGCAACGGGTGGATGGGCGCGTGCCGGGGTCGCGTTGCTCGTATTCCCACCGGTGATCGCCGAGGTCGACGCCGGAAACGTGCACCTGATCATCGCCGGCGTCACGGGCCTGGCCATGCGCGGGATCGCCTGGCCGGTTGGGCCAGCGTTTCTCGCGAAATTCAGCACATGGCCCCTTGCGCCCATCCTCTGGCGTCGTGATCGTCGGGGCCTCCTCCTTGGCCTCGCGGGGGCCGCGGCCGTGTGCGGGGTGTCCATTGTTCTGACCCCTGATTCGTGGCGGGAGTACCTCGCTTTCCTCGCGAGCCACCCACTCCCCGCAGAGGGGTCCAAGGTGCTGTCCGAGATCCCCCTCGCCCTGCGCCTCGGCCTTGCGGGGCTGCTCGGTCTTGCGGCCAAGCGATGGATCCGGTTCGCGCCGATCGCGGTCACGCTGGCCTACCCGGTGGTCTGGATCAATGCCCTGAGCACGCTCACGGCCGTGGTGGCCCCGGTATCGCCGCGAGTGCCAGACGAACCCAGATTGGCAGCCTCCGCGTGACCCCCCGTCGGGCGGTTCGGGACGGCCTGACCATCGCCGGGCTGCTGTTCGCGATGTACCTCTTCGTGGTGGTCGCCCCGGCAGCCGGCACGGTGGGTTTCGATGCCTTCGCCTACTGGTCCGTGAACCTCGACCACCCATACCGCCTGGTGGCCGGGCAGCTCGGTGCGTTCCCGTACACCCCGATTGCCGCTCGACTCTTCGCTCCGGCTGCGCTGCTCCCGTGGCCGACATTCTGGTGGCTCTGGTCGGCGGCCCTGGTCGCAACCGCCGCCTGGCTGGGATGGCGCAGGACGTTGATGATCCTCGCGTTTCCACCGGTCGCCATCGAGCTGTACCACGGCAACATCCACCTGCTCCTCGCGGCGGCCATCGTGATCGGGATGCGGTACCCCGCCGCCTGGGCGTTCGTGCTGGTCACCAAGGTGACGCCGGGCGTGGGCCTCATCTGGTTCCTGGTTCGCCGAGAGTGGCGCCACCTGGCCGTTGCCATTGGAGCGACCGCGGCATTGGTCGTCGTGTCCGTGATCATCGACGCGCAACTCTGGCGGGAGTGGATCGTGGAAGGGCTCCTGCCGGTCGCGAGCGGGCCGGTTCAGCAGGTCTACATCGGCATACCGCTGCTTATCCGCTTGCCCGTCGCGGCACTGCTCGTCGCGTGGGGCGCTCGAACGGACCGTGCGTGGACCGTGCCCGCCGGCGCGGCGCTGGCGTTGCCGGTCCTCTGGCTATCGGGCCTCGCCGTCCTCGCGGCGGTCCCGGCCATCAACCGGTTTCGACAGCCGGGCCCTCGCTGAGTCGCGCTCGGCTGAAGGTCAGGCATCGGCTCAAGCCGATGACGCTCCACGCGACGAACGTGAAGGGTGAGGACCGCACGATGTTGGCGATCAGGGCCAGGGCGCGCGTGGTTCGCGGCGCAATGACGAGCATCGGTTTCACGGCGAGCAGCAGAATCGAGAAGGCATACAGAAGCGAGTAGGGGGCCAGCAGCAGACCCGCGAAGAGCGCCGCGATGAACCCCCGGAGGGCATCCTTGCGGATCGCCCAGAGTGTCGCGGCCCCAACGAGGCAACCCAACACGAACGTCGCGGGCGTGAGCGGCCAGATCGAGAAGTTTCCGGTATCCCGGGCCGAGAGAATGAACGTCCCGTCCACGGATTCCTTTCCAGCACCCGAGAGAACGGCAATCCAGTCGCGATACTGGTCAAACCCCAGCAGGGCCATGCCGAGCGCGGTCAGGAACAGCGTTGTGACCACGGTCGCAACGAGCGCCTGGCGCCGCCAGACCAGCATCCAGACGAGGATCGGCAGGAGCAGGGGCTTCGGCGCGAGCGCCAGGACGATCCCGAAGGGGACGCCAACCCGAAAACCGTCCGGCCGGCGGGCGAGCGGGTATAGGGCGGCGGCAATGAGCAAGGTTGTCTGGCCCAGCAGCAGCTCATAGACCACCGGCGCGAAACTCAGTGCCGCCACGGCAACGAGGACGCGGTCGACCATGGCCTGCCCGCGCGTCTCGACGGCCACCCCGGTGATGACGATTGCAAGGCCGATCAGGCTCATCGTGACCATCGCTGCGGTCGGCGAAATCCACGTCAAGGGCCTCGCGGCCAACGCGGTCAGCGGCGAGTACAGGAAGCCGCAGAACTCGCGCGAGCCCTCCGCGAGTTGCAGGGCACATCGCCGGAAGAGGCCCGAGTCCTGACCGAAGTTGTCCGCGGCGATCGTCGCCGCGAGTCCGAGGCCCGTGATCGTGTTCATGACGGCCACGGCAAACAGGGTCTGCCGGCCGCCGCGTCGGTCGAATGCGTTGAGGATCCGATCCCAGGTGGCCACGGTTGCCGTCACCTCGTGAAGTCTGGCGGTCGTTCGCGGACCGATCAACCGCCCCGCGTGCTCACGGGAGGGTACAGGCTCCGGGTCCGGCGCCGCTCGACGGCTGTCATTGCATGTCCCGAACACGCGCTGATCCGGTTTGGTCCGGGACGTGTTTGCCTCCATTCGTCGTCGCGACATCGCGGCCGTCGTCGTCATGTCGGTGCCCCCCAATGTTCTCGCCTGTGGCTCGGCCCGCTAGTTCTGGGCAGTCTCTTCGCGTATCGTCGGAATCGTGCAGAAGCAACTCGGGCGCGGAGATCTGTTCGCCGCCTCAATCCTCGTGCTGATCGGGGTCGGACTGCCTCTTGGTATGGCCGCCGCCTCAGGCGCCATCGGGCTCCCGACGATCGATGACTGGGTGTACATGCAAGGCGCCGAGAGCCTGTTCCGAAACGGCAGCATCAACATGCCCGGTCACACGGCGGCGGCGCTTGGGCAGCTTGTGCTGGTCCAGCCACTTCTCTCGCTGAGCAACGGCGAACCTTGGGCGTTCAGCGTATTCGGTCCGATAGCGGCGACGCTGGCTGTCACGTTCTCTTATCTGCTGGCGAGAGAATTCCTTGGGAAGGCCAAGTCTTCCTTCGCAGTACTCCTGCTGCTCACCTTTCCCGGTTATGAGCGCGAGGCGGCGAGTTTCATGACCGACGTGCCAGCCTACGCGCTGACCATCCTTTCTCTCTTGTTAGGTACGAAGTGGCTCCGAAATCAGGACCGGAAAGCGCTCGTAGTCGGCAGTCTTGGCGTTGGGTTTCTCGCGGGGAGCATTCGCGAGTTCGCCATCGCGGCGCCTCTCGCAGTCATCCTGAGCGCTTGGATTCGGAGTGACCCAAAGGATCGTGCTTGGCTGACAGGGCTCTCCATCTGTCTGATCGCTGCCATGGCAGGAGCCGTCGCTGTTGCATCGGGTACAAACCGCGTTGCGCCAGGGCCTCCGCAAGGCTCAGCACCGCTATCGGTGGCCTTCCTAGGTGGCGCGTTCGCGACCATGTGCGTCGTCCTCCTCCCGGCAATCGTCCTGGCAGCCCGAGCCCGCATCTCGCGGCTCACCACCGGACAGTTCGTTGCGGCAAGCGCCACTAGCTTCTTGATCGTCTTCTCGCCGACCGGGGCAATCATCGGCAACTATTGGACACCCAATGGCATCGGTTCAGATCTGCTTCTGGCCGGATCGCGAGACTCAATATTTGGCGGACGGGTTTGGGTGCTCTTCGAGCAGTTGGCAATCTTCTCGACCGTCCTGCTCGTGGCGATGGTCTTCGGCTGGGCTGGACGGACTTTGCCTCGAGTTGGGACCACTGGAGTTGCCAAGATCCGAGCCGCCAAGACCGTTCTGAGCTGGCATGCGCCGCTGCCGCTGTTTCTAATTCTCTACGCCGCAGAACTAGCAGGGTACACGCTATTCGGGCCAATTCTCGATCGATATCTATTCCCGATGATCCCAGTCGCGGCGATCGTCCTACTGCGTGGCTCAACCGATTCGTTCGCCCTGGGCCGTGGCCTCTCCTTGAGCCACGCGGCATTCGCTTGGCTCGCGGTGACCGCGCTCGCCCTTGCGGCCAACTCGTATGCCTACGATTCCGCGCGATGGCGCGCGGGCGAAGCGGCGACGCTCATGGGATACGACCCACAAACCATTGACGCAGGCTACGAGTGGGTTGGATTTCACGCAAGGGGAACCGCGGGCGTCCGCGGGGCTGACTTCATCCTGCCGTGGTACTACGATGCGATCCCGGCCCGTACGCCGTGCGTCGTTCTCTCAAACAGTCTTCTGGGCGAGAGCCCGTTGCGACTGATCCGTGCTAACAGATCAGCCTATCGGCAGTACCTATTCTTTGGACCGGAAGAGCCGCTGTACCTGTACGCCGCCACTTCGGCTGGATGTCCGGTGCCGAAGCCATAAGGCACTCGCGGCCGACGGATACACTGGCCCCAATGTGTAGGCTCGTCGTCGAGGGAGGCGGAGCGTCGTGAAGGTCGTCATCCTTGCTGGCGGACTCGGAACGCGCCTGTCCGAGGAGACCGCCTCCCGGCCGAAGCCGATGGTGGAGATCGGCGAGCGGCCGATCCTTTGGCACATCATGAAGACGTATAGCCACTTCGGTTTCAGCGACTTCGTCGTGTGCCTTGGCTACAAGGGCTACGTGATCAAGGAGTACTTCTCGAACTACTTCCTGCACATGTCCGACGTGACGTTCGACATGAGCGATAATTCGATGACCGTTCATCAGAACGCTGCCGAACCGTGGCGCGTGACGCTCGTTGACACCGGAGCCGAGACGCAGACCGGCGGCCGGATCAAGCGGGTCGCCGATCACATCGGGGACGAGACGTTCATGCTCACCTATGGCGACGGCGTGGCCGACCTCGACATCCGCAGGCTACTCGAGTTCCATCGGGCCCAGGGCAAGCTGGCGACCATCACGGCCGTCCAGCCACTCGGTCGATTTGGCTCGCTCGAGATCGAGGATGACGAAGTTGTCGGGGGCGTTGTCGCGCCGGGAGTACGCGGTTTCCGGGAGAAACCCGTTGGCGATGGCGCCTGGGTGAATGGCGGATTCTTTGTGCTCGAGCCTCAGGTACTCGATCGTATCGAAGGGGATCCCACCCTGTTCGAGGGAGGTCCCCTTGAAGGACTTGCCCGGGATGGCCAGCTGGTAGCGTTCCGACATCGAGGGTTCTGGCAGCCGATGGACGCCCTGCGTGACGTGCGCACACTTCAGGCCCTTTGGGATTCGGGCAATGCCCCGTGGGCGGTATGGGCAGACCGGGACGCCGGATGAGCGGTGAAGGTGAACCGTCGGGTCCTGCCTTGGGGTCGAGACGATGTCCGGTTTGCGAGTCTTCCAGGAGCCAGGTTCTTTACCGCCAGCGGTTTGCTACCTTCGCTGCCGGCAGTATCGGCGATGGGTATGACGTGGTCGCATGCGAAGAGTGCGGGATGTGCTTTGCTTCTGGCCTTCCGGACCCTGAGCGGTTTGTCCGCTATTACGCCGACTCCTCGAAGTACGATCTCGGCGCCGACGGGGGGCAGCTCTCGGCGACAGACGTCGAGCGGTATGCGGATGAGGCCGCGTTCGTCGCGGCCCATGTAGGAGATCGATCGGTGCCGGTCCTGGACGTCGGCACGGCTACGGGCGGTTTCCTGGTGGGACTGCGGGAGGTGGGTTTCGCCCGCCCTTATGGGGTCGATCCTTCGCCGGATGCGGTTAGGGTTGCTCAAGAGGCATTCGGCCTCGACGCTGCAGTCGGCGGTCTCGAGGCCGCAGAATCGTGGGGGCTCAAGTTCGGGCTCGTGAGTTACGTTGCGGTCCTCGAACATGTCCTGGAGCCGCGCGAGCAGGTGCGTTCGGTCAGCCGGCTCCTACGACCGGGAGGCTACATCTTCATCAGCGTCCCGGACGCGGGTTCGTTCAGGGACCACGCTGATGCCCCGTTCCAGGAATTCAGCGTGGAGCACATCAATTACTTCACGAGGCGCTCGCTCGCCAATGCGATGGGAGCCGAGGGCTACTCCCTCATTGCCGAGCGCATCGTCGTGTTGCCCCTCGGCACGGACGGTCACGGGCCGGCATTGGAGGCCGTATACCGATGGGACGGGGACGTGCGTACTCGCCAGCCGGATGACCTCGGGGCGGACGATGTGCGCTTTTACATTGAGCAATCTGAATCCAAGGAGGCGACGCTCCTCGATCGGATAGCGCATCTCGCTTCGTCCGGCGAGCGAATCTACGTCTGGGGAACCGGGACGCATACCCTCCATCTCCTGGAGAATTCGCGCCTCTCTGAATGCCGTATCGAGGCTTTCATCGACTCAAATCCCCACTACGCAGGCGCCACGCTTCTGGGCCGCCCCGTGCTGGCACCGTCTGACCTGCACACAGCCGACGCACCGATACTGGTGTCATCGGCCGTCAGCCAGTCGGGTATCGCCGCATCCGCGCGTCTGCGATTTGGGCAAAATGTGACGCTCATCCTGTTGTATTGAGGCCGCGCATGGGTCTCGCTGAGAGTTACACGGGCCGCAACGTCCTGGTCACGGGTCACACCGGGTTCAAGGGGGCGTGGTTCGCCGAGTGGCTTGGGACCTTGGACGCTAACGTCACTGGTTACTCACTGGAGGCTCCCACAGAACCGAACCTGTTTGACGCACTCGGCCTGAAATCGCGGATCAGGCACGTCGTCGCTGACGTGCGCGATCGAAACCGGCTTGCGATCGAGGTACAGGCCGCCCAGCCATCGGTTGTCTTCCACCTGGCGGCGCAGGCGATCGTTAGACGGGCGTATGCCGAGCCGCACCAGACGTTCGAGACGAATGTCATGGGTACGGTCAATGTCCTCGAAGCGGCTCGGGCCTGCCCGTCCGTTCGTGCCGTCGTCATCGTGACCAGCGACAAGTGTTATGAGAACCACGACATCGACGAGGCGTTCCGCGAGACCGATGCGATGGGCGGGCGCGATCCATACAGCGCGAGCAAAGGCGCAGCGGAACTCGTGACCGCGGCGTACCGGGCGAGTTTCTTCTCGAACGGCGCTGCAATCGCCTCCGCGCGCGCCGGCAACGTCATCGGCGGTGGCGACTGGGCGGAGGACCGCATCATCCCCGATGCGGCCCGCGCTCTCTCGAAAGGCACGGCGCTCGTGGTCAGGAACCCGGACGCCACCCGGCCATGGCAGCACGTGCTGGAGCCCCTGTCCGGGTATCTCTGGCTTGGCGCGCGGCTGCTCCGCGACGGGCAGGGGTACGCGGGAGCGTGGAACTTCGGGCCGACGAGCCAGAGCGGCGAACGATCGGTGCGCTGGGTGGTCGAGCAGTTTCTCGCCGAATGGGGCACTGGCTCATGGTCAACGGCGGAAGACACATCGAGCCAACCGCATGAGGCGCATCGATTGAGCCTGGACAGCTCGAAGGCGAGGGAGCAGCTCGGCTGGGCGCCGGTCTGGGATGCGCCGACCGCCGTGGCCCGGACCGCAGCGTGGTACCGCGAGTACTACCGGGCCCCTTCTGCCGCGCGCGCCTTGGTCGAAGATGAACTCCGAAGCTATCAGCGGGACGCCCGCGACGCCGGGTTGCCGTGGGCAGAATCGTATCAGGGGGCATCTACTTGACGGCGATCCGCAACGAGGCGGCATCCACCAGGGACGAGATCATGGCGCTGATTGGTCGGTACCACGAGGAGCGTCATGTCCCGGCCCCGTTTGACCCAGGACGTGACTCGGTGCGTTACGCAGGCCGCGTCTTCGGGGCGGAGGAGCTGCAGCTCCTCGTCGAATCGAGCCTCGACTTTTACCTGACCGCGAGCCGCTTCACCGAGCAGTTCGAAGCCGGTGTCGCGGACTATCTCGGTCTTTCGGACGCCCTGTTCGTCAACTCGGGGTCGTCCGCCAATCTCGTTGCGCTGACCGCGCTTACCTCGCGAAAGCTGGGCGATCGCCGACTCCAACCCGGCGACGAGGTCATCACGGTGGCGGCCGGCTTCCCGAGCACGGTTGCCCCAATCGTCCAGAACGGACTGGTGCCGGTCTTCGTGGACGTGCGTCTGGGTGACTACAACGCGGACCCGGAACAGCTCCGGGAGGCCATCTCACCGCGTACCCGGGCGATCATCCTGGCGCATACCCTCGGGGTCCCGTTCGACCTTGATACCGTCATGGAGCTTGTTGAGAAACACGACCTCTGGCTCGTTGAAGACAACTGCGACGCGCTTGGGGCCAGGCATCGCGATCGCCTGACGGGCACGTTCGGGCACCTTGCCACCTCCTCGTTCTATCCCGCCCACCACATCACGACCGGCGAAGGCGGCATGGTTGTCACGAATGACGAACGGCTGTCCCGGATCGCTCAATCCATCCGGGACTGGGGCCGGGATTGCTACTGCGCCGGCGGCGAGAACAACACCTGTGGGAAGCGATTCAGCCAGCAGTTCGGCAGCCTTCCCTACGGCTACGACCACAAGTACGTCTACAGCCACCTCGGCTACAACCTGAAGGCCACGGACATGCAGGCGGCCATCGGCTGCGCCCAACTGGCGCGCCTCGAGGGTTTCGTGTCGACCCGCAAGCACAACCACGCCCGGCTGCTCGAAGCGGTGCGCCCGTACGAGGATCGCCTGATCCTGCCTGCAACGCCGCCACACACGGATCCATCCTGGTTCTGCTTCGTGATCACGGTTCGGGAGGACGCGGGGTTCACGCGAAACGAGCTGACGTCCTTCCTCGAGGCGAACCGCATCGAGACGCGAAGCCTGTTCAGCGGCAACCTGCTGCGACATCCCGCGTTCGAGCCGATCGAACGCCGGGTCATCGGCGACCTCGCGAACACGGACGTGGTCATGAACCGGACCTTCTTCGTTGGCGTGTATCCGGGCATCGATGATGTCCGTCTCGACTATGTCGCGGACGCCTTCCAGCGATTCATGGCTGGAGATCGGGTCACGGGTGGAGGCGCTCAGACGACCCCCGTCGCCTCCCCGGACCGCTGACGCGCCGTGGCCGTTGTCCGCAGGATCCGGTGCACGGTCCGCGACGTGAGGGACCATGGTGAGCGCGTGTATTCCGTCCACCTCGAGCCGTCCATGCCCGTGCCGCGCTTCACGCCCGGCCAGTTCCTCCATCTCGCCCTCGACCCCTACGACGCGGATGGGTTCTGGCCCGACTCACGCGTCTTCTCGATCGCGAGTTCACCGGATGCTCAGGCCAACCTCTCGATCACCTATGCAGTCAAAGGCGCCTTTACGGCGCGAATGGAACAGGAGTTGATCGTCGGTGCCCTGGTGTGGGTCAAGCTGCCTTATGGGGAGTTCGTGATCGATAAGGGTCGGGATGCGGTCCTGTTTGCCGGCGGAACCGGTGTCACCGCATTCACCGCGTTCCTCGGTTCGCTGCAACCGGAACACGATCGGCGCGTCGTGTTGTTCTACGGGGCGCGCACCACCGACCTGTTTGTCTACCGCCGCCTTGCCAGCGGCCGCGCCGCCGCAGTGCCGGCGCTGACATCTCATCTGGTGTGCGAGGCTACCGATGGCCGCCTCGACGTCGATCGCGCCTGGCCGGAAATCGAACCCCTCACGAACCCGATCTGCTACCTGAGCGGACCTCCCCCGATGCTCGCGGCGCTCACCGCCCAACTGGTCGGGCGCGGCGTGCCGGCTGCTGACGTGCGCATCGATGCCTGGGAGTAACCAGCGGCCGCTCCCCGAGCAGGACCTTGACCATGTTCTCGTGCACACCCGCGACCTCTGGGAGGACCTTCGAGGCGGCCGCCTGTTCGTGACGGGTGGGACCGGTTTCTTCGGTCGCTGGATGCTGGAAAGCTTCCTCCGTGCAAACGATGACCTTGGGCTTGGCGCGGATGTCATCGTCCTGACCCGTGCTTCGGAAGCCTTCGCCGCCGCTGCACCCCATGTGGCACTGCACCCGCAGGTGCGGCTGCATCCGGGCGACGTCCGGTCCTTCAACTTTCCATCGGTCGCGTGCTCGCACGTCCTGCACCTGGCAACGGAGACGGCCCTGCGAGCGTCTCCGGCAGCCTCGTTTCAGACAGCCGTCGAGGGCACCGCCCGGGTGCTCGAATTCGCCGAGGCCGCGACGGCTCGAAAGGTGCTGATTACGAGCTCCGGAGCCGTCTACGGCCCACAGCCGCCGGAGCTGGAGCAAATCTCGGAGGACTACGCGGGGGCGCCCCGACCGGAGGATGCATCCGCGGGTTACGCCCACGGCAAGCGCGCCGCGGAGTACCTGGGCTCGGTCGCTGCGGCGGAGGGCCGACTCGAGGTCAAGATCGCACGCTGCTTTGCCTTCGTCGGGCCGATACTGCCGCTGGATGCCAACTTCGCCATCGGCAATTTCATTCGCGACGCCCTCGCCGGGAACCCCATCCGGGTGACCGGAGATGGCACGGCCCGCCGGTCTTACCTCTACGCAGCTGATCTGGCAGTGTGGCTGTGGACCATTCTGTTCCGCGGGGAGTCGCGTCGACCCTACAACGTGGGGTCTGAAGCAGACCTGAGCATCGCGAGCCTGGCCGGGCTCGTGGCAGAGTTGGTCCGGCCCGGCATCCCCGTTCACATCACCGAGAAGCCAGCGACCGATGCGTTGCCGAGGCGATACATTCCGTCGACGGCTCGCGCGGCCCGGGAGCTCGATCTTCACGTTTGCATCGATCTCGATGAGGCCGTATCGCGCACGGCTGAGTGGTACTCGACAGGACCAATGCGTACGCGTCAGGCGTAGGCTTGCCATGTATCTTCCGATGCCAATTAGCGCAGTTCACACGGCTGCGGGAGGAGGGCGGAGCGGGATGACGCCTTGGAGTCAGCTCGCGGTCAACAAGGGGAAGCCATGAGACTCAGCGACGTTACCCCCCTGTTCGTGCTCGAGATGGCGAACAATCACATGGGCAGCATCGAGCACGGGCTGCGCATGGTCAGTGAGTTTCGCGAAGTCACGCGAGAATTCCCGTACACCGTTGCCTTCAAGTTGCAGTACAGGCACCTCGACACGTTCATCCACCCGGACTACCGGGGTTCCACGGAGGTCCACTACGTCAAGCGCTTCGAGGAAACGAGGCTGACGCCCGCGGAGTTCAAGGCCCTCCGCGATGAGATTCGCAGGCTCGGCTTTCTCGCCATCTGCACACCGTTCGACGAGGCCTCGGTGGATCTGATCGAAGAGCACGACTACGACGTCGTCAAGATCGGTAGTTGCTCGTTCACCGACTGGCCCCTTCTTGAGCGGATTGCGCTTGTCGACAAGCCCGTGATTGCATCGTGCGGTGGTGCGGCCCTTGACGACATCGACAACGTGGTCAGTTTCTTCCAACACCGAGGCAAGGACTTCGCACTCCTGCACTGCGTATCCGAATACCCCGTTGCAGTCGAAAACCTCCATCTCAATCAAATCGACCTGCTCAAATCGCGGTATCCCGGGTTGCTCGTGGGCTTCTCCACACACGAGGAACCCGGCAACACGACTGCCGTCCAGATGGCGATTGCCAAGGGCGCAGGCATTCTTGAGAAACATGTCGGTCTCGCCACCGAGCAGTTCAAGCTGAATTCCTACTCGGCGAGCCCGGATCAGGTTCGAGCATGGATGACAGCCGCGGACGAAGCTGTGCGTGTATGTGGCACGGCCGGCGAGCGCTATCGGTCCAGCGAGGCGGAGCAGGCCAGTCTCCGGTCGCTCCGTCGTGGGGTGTTCGCTGGGCGTCCCTTGCAGGCGGGCGAGGTCATTGGCGAGGACGCCATTTTCCTCGCGATCCCAACAATGCCTGGGCAGTTGACGGCGAACGACCTCTCCAAGTACACCGAGTACCGGCTGCGGTCCGATCTTGCCGAGCGCGCGCCTGTCCTCGTTGAGAACGTTGAGGTCAGCGATCACCGGGCGCAGGTGCACGAAATCATCGACGACGTCAAGGCATTGCTTCACAAGAGCGGTCTGGCGGTGCCGGCGATGGTTGACCTGGAGATCTCTCACCACTACGGACTCGAGAACTTCGCTGAGTTCGGTCTGACGATGCTCAACATCGTGAACCGTGAGTACTGCAAGAAACTGCTCATACTCCTGCCCGGGCAGCGCCACCCCACGCAGTATCACGAGCGCAAGGAGGAGACCTTCCACGTCCTATACGGAGACGTCGACCTCAAGCTCGGTGATATCGAACAGGGCCTGGTCGCCGGCGACATCGCCACGATCGAGCGGGGCGAATCCCACGCTTTTGGCAGCCGTTCAGGGGCTGTAATCGAGGAGATCTCTACGACTCACTCCGGCGCGGACTCCTTCTACCTCGATCCGGCCATCACGATGAATCCGAACCGCAAGACACTCGTGACGCATTGGATGGCGTGATCCGCACCGTAGTCTGGGATGTCGATGACGTGCTAAACGACCTCATGCGGTCGTGGTTCGACATCGTGTGGATGCCCAATCACCCGGGGGAGGACTTGCGTTATACGGACGTGTCCCAGAACCCTCCGTACGGGCTGCTCGGTGTGAGTCGCGAAGAGTACCTCTCGTCTCTGGATGAGTTTCGGCAGGGTCCCGGGTATGCCCGACTGGAGCCAAACCCGGACATCCTCTCCTGGCTGGTGGCGGAGGGTGGGAGCTGCCGGCACGTTGCCCTGACGGCCACCCCGCTGCGCGCGGCGGCGCCCACGGCCGCATGGGTGCTGCACCACTTCGGCCGCTGGATCCGCGAGTTCGCCTTCATCCCGGCGGAGCGCTCTGAAGAGAGCCTGCCGATCTACGACACGGATAAAGGTGCATGGCTCGCCGAACACAGCGCTTCATCGCTCTTGGTTGACGACTCGCCACAGAATATCGCGGCCGCAAGAGCAGCCGGTATCGCGACGCTGTCCTGGCCACGTCCTTGGAACGACGGAGTCACCACGGCTGAAACGCTGCGCGCGCTCTCCCGGTATGTCGTCACGGGGGAACCACCGTGAAGTTGTCTGATTACGTTTTCGCGGCGATCGCCGATGCGGGAGTGAAACACATCTTCTTCCTGCCCGGCGGTGGCTCAATGCACCTGGTCGATTCACTGGGCCGGAGTGACCGACTCGAGCCAGTCGTCATGCTTCACGAACAGGCAGCAACCATTGCCGCGGAGGCGTACGCACGGGTCACCGGGAACCTTGGCGTCGCCCTTGTGACGACAGGGCCGGGTGGCACCAATGCCCTGACCGGGGTAGCCGGCGCTTGGATCGAATCGACACCCATGCTTGTCGTCTCCGGGCAGGTCAAGCGCGCCGACCTCATGGGCGACAAGGGCGTACGCCAGCTTGGGGTGCAGGAGGTCGATATCGTCAGCATGGCCAGCCCGGTCACCAAGTCGGCACGCCTCGTCACCGATCCTCTCAACGCGCGCGGCATGGTGGAAGGAGCTCTCCACACAGCGCGCCACGGACGGCCAGGTCCGGTCTGGCTCGATGTGCCGCTCGACGTGCAAGCCGCCGATATCGACCCAGCGACCCAGGCACCGTTCGTGCCGGCACGGGAGTCGGTCGTTGACGTCAGTGCCGTAGCCGGCATGATTCTTGATGAACTCCGGCGGGCAGAGCGTCCGCTCATCCTGGCCGGGAACGGGGTGCGGCTAGCGGGAGCGGTCGAGGACCTTCGGCATGTAGCCGAACTTACTGGCGTGCCCCTCGTTACCAGCCGGAAGAACGGTATCGACGTGCTCCCGGCCGACCACCCACTGTACTTCGGCCGCCCGGGTTCGATTGCCCATCGGTACGCCAACTTCGCAGTGCAGACTGCCGATCTCATCGTGGTGCTGGGCTGCCGGCTGGACCTGATGCAGGTGGCCTACGACTGGGGAGCCTTTGGGCGGAACGCCCGAAAGATCATGATCGACATCGATGAGCACGAGATCGCCAAGGTTTCGCCGCCGATCGACGTCCCCGTGGTCGCCGACGTCGGTCCGGTCCTCGGAGCCGTGCTGGCCAGCCTACGTCGCGACGGCGGGTTGAACAGTACCCGCGCCGAAGATCTTCAACGGTGGGTCGGACGCTGTCAGGCATGGAAGGCGGCCTACCCGATCGTTGAGCAGCGCCATCGCGATCTCGTGGACAGCGTGAGCACCTACGTCTTGGCCGAGCAGCTGGCGGCGCGACTAACCGCAACAGACACCGTGGTCATCGGCAGCTCGGGCGCAGGGATCGAGTCGTTCATGCTCGCCTATTCCGCGCCGCTTGGGCAGCGGGCTTTCCTTACCGGCGGCCTTGGGGCCATGGGCTTCGGCCTGCCCGCGTCGATCGGCGCATGCCTGGCCGCCGGCGGTCGCAGAACGGTCCTGATCGACGGCGACGGTGGCTTCCAGCTCAACATCCAGGAGTTGGCCACCCTGCATCGCCTTGCCCTCCCGATCAAGATCTTCGTGCTCGACAATGACGGGTATGGCTCCATCCGCGCCATGCAGAGGCGCCACTTCGACGGACACTTGGTGGGTTCAGACGCCTCTAGCGGGTTGGTGCTGCCGGACATCCTTCGCCTTGCCGAGGCCTATGGGATCCGCACAGCGCACGCCGCAAACCATGCTGTGCTGCCGGGCGTCCTCGCTGAGGTCCTCGCGGGCGACGACCCCGTCATCTGCAGCATCGCCGGATACGAGTACGAGGTGGCGGAGCCGCGCGTAACATCGCGCCTTATGCCGGACGGCTCGATCGTATCGCGCCCGATCGAAGACCTGGCGCCGCTCCTCTCACCGGCGGAGCTGGCAGCGGCTCTAAAGACGTGACCCCCAAATTGTCGGCGATTAGCCCCGATACCACCGCGCGAGAGCGGGTGCTTTCGGGACGCATGACGTTTCCTCGACCTTGCCTCGAGACCGACCGCGGAGAAACGTTGTGAAGGCTGGCTTCGCCCGTCCGGCGGCCAGCGACGATGCAAACGCCCGTATTGACGGCGACCTCAGGGCCCTTCTCGACCGAGACCCCCGCGACTGGCGAACGGTCCTGGATGGACGGTTCTCCCTCCTGGATGAGGTTATCGTCGGGCGTCAGCCCGCGGTTATTTACCCTGCGGCCCGGATGGGCCGCCAGGCAGCCGCGAAACTGTCGGCGATGGGCGTGCAGATTGTCGCCTTCGGTGATAGCGATCCAACCGTGTTCGGCACCGTCATCGATGGCTTGCCAGTGCTCTCCCCCGCCGACATCGCCGCCCGCCACCGCCACGACGCCATCCTCGTGGCAAGCACGCTGTTCGACTCCGTTATCGGCGAGGACCTCCGGGCCCGCGGTTGTTCGGCCGTAATCCCCGTTGGCTATCTGAATCTTCGATTGCCCGATGTCTTTAGCGCCCGGGAGTACCAAGGTTCGTGGTCGGCGGTCACCGACGGCATTAACCACCGAGCCATTAAGGAGTCGTACGCACTCCTCGGCGACGCTGAGTCGCGGCGTGTATTCCTTGGCAAGCTCGCCTTCTACCTGAGTCTCGAAAAGGAGCGTTTGGACGAGATCAAGTCGGAGGCGACCATCTACTTCGATTCGAGCATTTACGTTCTAGGCGCTGCAGAAGTTGTTGTGGATGGAGGTGCATACATCGGCGATACCCTCAAATCGTTTCGGGATTGCTGCTCTGATCAGTTTCACTCGTACTTCGCCTTCGAGCCGGATCAGGCCAGCTACGCGAGGCTGTCGGCTGTTGCTACAACCGACCCGACTCGTATCGTCGCGATTCAAGCAGGTCTCGCGCGCCATACGTCGAGCGCCCGCCTGTTCAGCAGTCGGGGCGTGGACTCGCGGGTGCTCACCGACGATGAACCCGGCGGGGTACAAATCGATGTGGTGAGCCTCGACGACTACTTCGATGGGCGGCCATCTCCAACTCTGATCAAAATGGATATCGAGGGTGCGGAGGCGGAAGCCCTATGTGGGGCAGCGCGAGTCCTTCTCCAAGCTCAGCCCGTTCTCGCGGTATCCGCGTATCACTTTCCGACGGACTTATGGACGATTCCGTTGCTCATTCAGCGGCTCATGCCGAGAGGCCGTTTGTACCTCAGGCATTACACCCGCGAGGTCGATGACACCGTCTGCTACGCCGTGCCAGAGGACGACGCCCGAAAGCGCTGACCCGAGCCCGTCAGTCGAAACCGATGCGTTCCCTCTCGACGACCAGCGGTCGCTTCTGGACCTGGGTGTGAATAGCGGCAATGTATTCGCCGAGCATGCCGATGAAGAAGAGTTGGACCGCCCCGAAGAAGTAGATCCCGATCAGCAGCGGAGCCAATCCAAGCTGGAGCTGGTCCCAGAAGAGGAGTTTCGCGACGAGATAAACGATCGCCACGAGCAGGCTGAGTACCGAAATCACGAATCCAGCCATCGAGGCGAGACGGAGCGGAACCTTCGTGTGGTTGGTGATCCCCAGCATCGCCATGTCGTACAGGCTGAAGAAGTTGTTCTTGGTCGTGCCGCGCGTTCGAGCGGGTTGCATATACCCGATCACGGCATAGGCATATCCAAAGTCGCTGACCAGGCCGCGGAAGTAGGGATAGCGCTCCTCGGTCAATCGAAACTGCTCGACCACTTCCCGGTCGTAGAGGCCGAATCCGGTGAAATTGCGGACTAGCTCGACATCGGAGGACATTCTGGCGACCAGCCAGTAGTAGAACTGGCGCACCCGGCCCGCCAGCCAGGTTTCGCGGCTGCCCTGCTTCACGCCAATGACGACCTTGTACCCCTCACGCCACTTCTCGACGAACGCAGGAATCAACTCCGGTGGGTCCTGCAGGTCGGCGACAATCCCGATGATGGCGTCGCCGCGAGCCACGAGAAACGCGTGATAGGGCGAACGGACATGCCCGAAGTTCCGGGTATTCACAATGACCCGGACGTGCTTGTCGGATGCCGCGATCTCGCGGAGGATGGCGACCGTCCCGTCGGTCGATGCGTTGTCGATGAACAGGTGGTCGTAGTCAAGGTTCTCCACGGTCGCCATCGCGGCCTTGACCTGCTCATAGACCTCCTGGATGTTGTCTTCCTCGTTGAAGCAAGGTGTCAAGACCGTCAGCAAGGGCACGCTGGAGACCTCTGGACCCATTTAGGTGGTCACTCCCCATGCTTCATGAATGGCTCGATCGGCGGCCAGGTGCCCAACTCGTCGCGACCTCCTCGTCCGAAGCTGAAGAACTTGTGGCTGAGGTAGCTGAGGACCACGACGATGGCTGTGAACACGGCCTGGATGACGTAGATGTTGAACGGAAGGATGGCGAGCGCCAACGGCAAGAGGGCGAGGTTCACCAGGAGCGTCGCAACGTACACGACCGCGAACCGCGGAAGCTCTCGGATGATCGGGCCTCGACTCCGGAACACGATGAAGCGATAGCCGAGGTAGGCGTTGAGCACAGCAATCGGCCAGGCGATCAACACGACGATCAGGTAGTGGAGCTGGCCTCCGAGGAGGAATTGCAGGAGCGCCCACACCCCATAGCCGAAGACCGTGTTCCACGCGCCGACCAGCAGGTACAGCAGTTGCTCGCGGCGACGGAAGTAGAAGCGGATTGGCGGTCCGAGCGCGGAGTGCCCCTCCATCATCTCGAGTTGTGTCTCCCACCGGCTCAATGATCGGGCTGCTGGAGGCCGCATCTGTAGATCATAGGCGTCCGAGATCCTCCGCCAGTGCACAGAGCAACCGACCTCGGGCGGAAAGGGTCCAGTTCGCCGTGGATGGGTGCTACCGTGGCGGCATGCCTTCGGACGCCCGCTGACCGCCACGCGTCGATGACCTCGGGGATCTATGGCCTGCGCCTCCTGCGCGACCCGGCCTTCCAGCGCACTGTCCTGGTGGTCCTTGCCGTCGTCCTGGTCGCCTTCCGCCTGACCCAGTTCCTCGTCTGGTCAACGCGGATCCAGTGGGGGTACGACTTCTCCGCTTACTGGACGGCGGCCTCGAACCTCCTCAACGGCCTGCCCATCTACATTGCAGACCAGCTGACCGGGCCGTATGCGCCCCAGCGTCAGTTCCTGTACCTCTATCCACCGCCGCTGGCTGCCGCGGTCACGCCTCTGGCCGCCCTGGTTCCTGGCGACTATCGCCTCGCCGCCTGGGCCTGGGCCGCGCTCGGTTTCCTCATCGTGGCCACGAGCGTGCTTGCCGTCGCGCGATCTCTGGGGCTCCTCGAGCGCGTGCGGTCGGCGACCGGCCACGGTCCGTGGATCCTGCTCGTCGCCGCACTCTGCTTCCCGCCCGTCGTCAGTGAACTGGTTCTGGGCAATGTCCACATCCTGCTGCTCGGACTGTTGTCCGTGGCCTGGCTGGGCGTTCGACGAGGTGACCGAACGGGCGAGCTGTGGGCGGGCGTGGCGGTAGGCGTGGCGGCCGTCGTCAAGGTCTTTCCGGCTCTCCTGATCCTGTGGTTCCTGTTGACCGGTCGGCGCCGCGCGGCAGGCTGGTCGATGATCGGGGGACTCGTGGCCGTGCTGGTCACGCTGCCGATCACCGGGCTGCAGCCGTGGCTCGACTTTCCAGCGGCACTCCTCAATCTGTCGGCCCCGTCCGACACCACCGATACGCTCGCCCCGACGGTCTGGCTGGCATCGTTCATCGGATTCTCGGCTGCCCGCGTGATCGTGACGGGCCTCGCGCTCGCGTTGCTCGCTTGGTCGTCGCGTCGACTGCCGACCCGGCCGAGCTTCGCCCTGGCCGTGCTCCTGTCCCTGCTCATTGCCCCCGCGCTCTATCACCATTATCTGGCGATCACGGTGCTCCCGTTCCTGCTCCTGTTCGCCGAGCCCGGCACCTTCCGATGGCTGGTCGTGGCCTACGTCCTGATGTCCGGTGGTGAACAGACCGCGTATGGCGACTTCGCCTGGATCGTGAACCGCGGGCTGCCGACCGCGGGGACCATGATCCTGGTTCTGGTCGCGGTTCGAGCCGGCCTCGTCCGGCCCGACCGTGCCAGCACGGGCGCTGTAGGAGCGCAACCCATCGATCGATTTCCACGCCGCGAAACCGCGTCCTGAAGTGCAAACACTCCTGATCGATTGGCGCCGGCCGCCGCTGTGGCTCGCGGGCCTGTCAGTGGCCGGGCTGGTCATCGTGGTCTGGTTTGTCTCCCTCATCCCGACCCAGAACGGGTTCGGCTATGACGCGTTCGCGTTCTGGGACGTACGTCTCGACGATATCTACGGGAGGTCCTTCGGACAGCTCACCGCGTACGGGGCATTTCGCTACTCACCGCCGATCGCGTTCGTGTTCGCGGCATTTCACCTCGTACCGTGGCCGGTATTCCTCGCGCTGTGGACGGCGGTGCTGGTCGGCACACTGGTCTGGCTCGGTGGTCGGTGGACCCTGGCCAGCTGCGTCTTCATCGGTATCCCGATGTCGATCTACGAAGGCAACATCGACATGCTCCTCGGAGCATCGGTAGTCCTGGCATTTCGATGGCCCGCGGTCCTGTCCTTTGCGATCCTGGCCAAGGTCACGCCGGGCGTGACGCTGATCTGGTTCCTGGTTCGACGGGATTGGAGATCCTTCTGGATTGCCCTCGGATCGACCGTTCTGATCGTCGTCGTGACGTATCCCTTCGTCGGCGACGCGTGGCCGTCGTATATCCGCATGCTCGTCGACAACGGCGGGGCAGCCGAGGGCGGCAACATGATCCTTCGGGTTGTCCTCGCGGGTGCGCTCGTTGCCTGGGCGGCGCGCTCTGATCGACTCTGGCTGGTCGGGATCGCGGTTGCAATTGCCCAGCCGGCGCTGACGATCCGGAGCGTCTCTGTCGGGATCGCGGCGCTTGCGCTGTACCATCGAGGCGCCAGTGCCGTTTCCTCGGGGCGAGGAGTGACCGGACGCGGTGCGAGCGTCCTGACCGCGAAGCAGTCGCTTGAGGAGATCCCATGACGCCCGGCGTGGTCCTGTCGATGCTCTATTGCGGGGCCGCGTTCGGCGGGTCCTTCCTGTTCATGCGCGTGGCGGCACCGGATCTGCCGCCGCCGGTGGTGGCTTTCCTGCGCATCGGGATCGCCGCGCTGGCGCTGCTCCTCGTGTCCCGTGGCCCGGCGATCCGCGCCCTCCGGCAGGATTGGCGCAAGTTCGCGTTCCTCGGCGTGTTCATGACCGGCGGCCCGTTCCTGCTCTTCGCCGCCGCGGAACAGACGATCACCGCGGGCCTAGGCGCCGTCCTCAACGCCACGACCCCGATGTGGACGGTCCTCATCGTGTTCTTCTGGTTGAAGCAGCCGCTCACGACGGCCCGGATCGCGGCGATCGTGATCGGCTTCGCGGGTGTAGGCGTGATCATCGGGACCGAGGGCCTGCGAATCGGGCCCGATGCCTGGGTCGGCGTGGCCCTGGCGGCCCTCGCATCCTCGCTGTACGGCATTGGACTGACGTTCGCGCGCCGCAACCTGTCCGGCCACGAACCGATGGAGCTGGCATTCGGACAGCTGGCCGCGGGTGCCGTGCTGCTCGCCCCGTTCGCGCTCCTGACGTCGGGATCGGCCCACCCGACGGTGGCATCGGGCGCTGCGATCCTCGGGATCGCGATCTTCTCGACGGCCATCGCCTGGCCCTTGCTGTTCCGTCTGAATCGCCAGGTGGGCCCACTCGCCACGAGCACCATCCCGTTCCTGAACCCGATCTTCGGGGTCCTGTGGGGTGCGCTGTTCCTCCACGAGGCCGTGACCCCGAGCCTGCTCGGCGGCGGCCTGCTGGTGTTCATCGCACTGGCGCTGATCCTGGACATTCGCCCGCGGGGGTGGATGGGCGCAGCCACGGCGTAGGCGCGCCGTACTTTTGGGTGCGTTGACACGCTGCTTTTGGGTGTCTAATATCCCAACAAATGGGTGTCAATAGAGCGGCGATCGGGGTCTCCTACCGGCCACGCGTGGTCGATGCCGAGCTGGGGAGGCTCCTCGCGGGGACCGGCGCCGTAGTCATCGAGGGCCCGCGAGCCAGCGGGAAGACGGAGACAGCTCGCCGGGCGGCCAGGAGCGAGGTGCGCCTCGATGTCGACGACGCGATGCGGGAAGCAGGGCTCGTTGAGCCGGCGGTTCTTCTCTCCGGAGCCCGGCCGCGGCTCATCGATGAGTGGCAGCTTGTGCCGGGCGTGTGGAATCGCGTCCGTCGAGCCGTCGACGACACGGGTGGCGAGCCGGGACAATTCATCCTGACGGGGTCGGCGGTCCCGGCGGACGAGCCGGTCCGGCACAGTGGAGCGCTCCGATTCGGACGCCTGCGGATGCGTCCGATGTCGCTCTTCGAGTCGGGCCGTTCATCCGGGAGGGTCTCGTTCGAGGCGCTGCTGGCCGGCGAGCTCAGCGTGGCGCCGGATCCTGGCCTCGCGATCGATGACATCGCAACGGCGATCTGCGTCGGCGGCTGGCCAGCGCTCCAGCGCGGAAGTGCCAGCCATGCGCTCGACGCGCTGCGGACCTACCTGGGGGACACCGCCAGGGTCGACCTCCAGCGCCTGGACGGCGTACGCCGTGAACCGGAGAATGTGCTCCGCGTCATGCGCTCGATTGCTCGCCATACGGCGACCGCGGCGTCGGCTCGCGCGGTGGCGGCGGACATCGGAGGTGCCGATGGCCCGATCGACCACCACACCGTCCTCGAGTACACAAAGGCACTTTCACGGGTATTCGTGCTCGACGAGCTGCCGGCCTGGGCGCCTGCCCTACGATCCCGCGCTCGTCTCCGAGCCGCCGCGGTGCGTCACTTCGTTGATCCGTCGCTCGCCGCCGCCGCGCTGGGTGCCGGGCCGGAACGGCTCGTCCGGGATGTTGAAGTCCTCGGCTTCCTGTTCGAGTCCCTCGTCCTGCGCGACGTCCGTGTATTCGCGCAGGCCTCGCATGCGGCAACGTTCCATTACCGCGATAGCGGCGACCTTGAGGCGGACATTATCGTCGAGCGGTCGGATGGACGGTGGGCCGCGATCGAGGTGAAGCTCGGCCCGGGCGCCGTCGAGGGTGCGGCATCCACACTCCGGCGGCTGGCGGATCGGATTGACTCCCGGCGCCATGGAGATCCACTCGCCCTGGCGATCATCACCGGCTGGGGCCCCGCCTACCGGCGCCCCGACGGCGTTTCGGTCATTCCGATCGGGACACTCGGCCCGTGACGGGGGAGCGTCCCACGGCATCCAGCGGAGCGCCCATCGTGGATGGTTTTGCCAGCCTCACCTTGGTCCTGCCCGCCTTCAACGAGGCCAACCGGATCGACTCGGCCCTCAATGAGCTGTTCACGTATCTCGACTCGGCCGCCACCGCCCTTCCGTCCCGGATCCGCGTCCTCGTGGTGGATGACGGCAGCACGGATCAGACGGCGCACCTGGTACTGGATCGCCCGGAGGCGTCCCGGCCCGAGGCCCACGCCCGCCGCCTGGAGCTGCTCCGTGTTACCCACGGCGGCAAGGGCGCCGCCGTCCGTGCCGGCATCCTCGCCGCAACGGGCGAGGCGCTTGTCTTCGCTGATGCCGACATGGCCACGCCACCCGATCAGTTGCCGCTGCTCCTGGAGGCGCTCGCGTCGTCCGATGTCGCGCTCGGGAGCCGCATTCAACCCGACGGCTCGGACATGCGAGCGACACAGCCCTCCTATCGGCGGCTGCTGGGACGGTTGTTCCACGGCCTCGCCTCGATCTGGGTGGTCGGCCCTGTCCAGGACACCCAATGTGGCTTCAAGGGGTTCCGGCTTGCCGCCGCCCGCGAGGTGTTCGGCCGCCAGCGGGTGACGTCGATCGTCTTCGATGTCGAATTGATCTACCTCGCCCGACGGCTGGGCTACCGGATGTCGATCGTCCCGATTCGCTGGGAGGATCGCCGCGGATCGCGCATGAAGCCGGGCGTCCGGCTGGCGATGCGTGTCGCGTGGGACCTGTTCCGGATCCCGTTCCTCCACCGGGGCCTGCGCGCGTGACGGTTACCCGGGATCGTCTGATGGCCGCTGCTCTCCCAGTCACGGCCATCGTCGCGCTCGTGGTCGTTGTGGCTGCCGCGTCGATCTCGTCGGCGATGGCCGGAACGCTCGGGTTCGATTTCCTGTCCTACGACCTCGCGGTTCGTCGTTTCTTCGACGGAGGCGTGCTCTACGACCAGTCGTTCGACTACACCGGCGCATTCGGGTTGTTCTACTACCCGCCGCCATTCGTGCTGTTTGCCGCGCCTCTTGCCCTGCTCGACCCCACCCTCGCGGCGTGGATCTGGACGGGCGCCCTGGTGGTCGCGTTTGCGGCCGGGGTGGCGCTTATGCCGGTGGATCGGACCACGCGATGGGTGATCCTCCTGCTCGGCGGGATCTCGTGGCCGATGATCTATGCGATCAAGCTCGGCCAGGTCGGTCCGATCCTCCTCGTGACGTATGCGATCGGCTGGCGCTGGATGGATCGCCCCTGGCGCTTCGGCGTCGCGGCCGCCGTTGGTACGGCGATCAAGCTCCAGCCCGCGCTGCTCTTCATCTGGGCGGTCGTGACCGGGCGGCGCCGCGCGGTGGCCGCCGGCATCGCCTTGCTCGCCGTCCTTGCCGTCGCGGCGACGATCGTCGCCGGCCCGAACGCGTGGGTCGACCAGGCGACGCTCCTCGCCCGCGTCAGCCGGCCGATCGACACGCCCCACAACATGACCCCGGGACGCCTGGCATTCGAGGCGGGCCTTGGCCAGGGCGTGGCCTGGGCCATCCAGATCGCGAACTGGGTGCTCGTCGCCGCGATCCTGATCGTCGCTACGCTGCGCTGTACCCCGGTCTCCTCCTACCTGGCGGTGGTCATTGCCAGCCAGCTCGTCTCGCCGATCCTGTGGGATCACTACGCGCTCGTGCTGCTCCTGCCGGTCGCCTGGCTCGTCGCTCGTGGACATCGCTGGACGGTGATCATTCCGCTCGCAACGTCCATCGTCCTCGTTGGTGTCATCCCGCCTATCACGTACCCCCTGGCCTATTGGGTCACCCTGATCGCTGTCGTCCGCGAGGGCTGGACCGGGTGGGGTGGCCTGAACTTGAGAGATTCGCGCCGAACGGTCTCGCAGGACATTCCGTTGCGCCCGCAAGCATCTGGCGAAACCGATGCTATGCTCCGGCTGTGACCCTCATGTCCCTTTCAGCGGAGCCTGCCTGTCCGGAGTCCCTCGAAGACTTCACGGCTACCGCTGCCCCGCCCGTGACCCTGGTCGTGGAGCACCGCTCCATCGGTGACATCTCGCGTGCAACGTGGGATCGGCTGGCGTCCGCTGCTCCGTGGGCCACGCCGTTCTCCGCCTGGGCCTTCCATCGCGCCTGGTGGGATGCCTACGGGGCGAACGCGCACGACGAAACCACGGTCGTGCTCGATCCCGCGCGTGGCCCGGACGGCGATCCCATCGCGATCCTCCCGCTGATGCATCGCCACGAGGTCGAGGCCTCCGACGCGGAACGGCACACGACGCTTCGTCACGGACACGAGCACGAACTGACCCCGGTGCCCCCGACGGCCACGGCCATCTTCTTCGGCGCCTCGTACCACGCGGACTACGCCACGATCCTGGCGGCCCCGGCGGACCTCGATGCCGTGGCCGAGGCCCTCGTGGCCGATCTCCGTCGACGATCCGCCACGCCCGGTGACTGGGATGTCGTGGACCTGCGACGCCTGCGCTGCGGCGATCCAGCGGTCGATGCCCTCGCCGCAGCCTTCCGGGCCGCGGAGATCGACGCCGGCTGGACGCTCAACCTCGAGCGCGAGGACGTCTGTCCCGTGGTGGCCCTGCCGGTCGGAGGCACGCTTGACGACCACCTCGCGACCCTCGACAAGAAGGAGCGCCACGAGATCCGTCGCAAGGTTCGACGAGCCGAGGCGGCCGGCGAGGTCAAACTCGAAGCCTCCGCCACGCCCCTGGCCGACCTCGAGGCGTTCATCGATCTCCATCAGGCACGCTGGGGGGACGACGGCCTGTTCCCGCCGACGGTCGGCGGCGCGCAGAGCCGGGTCTTCTTCCATCGGCTGTTCGAGCTGTTCGAGCCGGGCGGGCCGGGCGGGCCGCTGCGGCTCAGTTTCCTCACCGTTGCCGGTCGGCGGATCGCCGCGGGCGTCACGTTCGAGACCGCGGATCGCCTGTTCTACTACAACGCCGGCGTGGATCCGGCAGCGCGGGACCTGTCGCCCGGGGTCGTGATGGTCGAGCGGTACCTGCGAAGCGTGATCGTCCACGGCCTGCGTTCGATGGACTTCCTCCGTGGCGATGAGCCCTACAAGTACGAGTGGGGCGCCGTTGACGAGCCGATCCAGCGGCTCCTGGTCCGGCGGCGCGTGTCATGACGGTCGTCACCGCGGGCGCGGCCGCCCCGGGCGCGACGGGCGCGGTCCCGGGCGCGACGTTCGCCGACCTGCCGGACGACCCGTGCTATCAGCCGGTGGTCCGGCTGCCCCTGCCCACGGATCGTGACCGGATCCGTGTTGTCGAGCTCCTGGCGACCGGCACGAACGGCGGCGCGCAGGAACACGTCTTCAACCTCGTCAGCCGGATCGATCGGTCCCGCTACGACGTCTCGGTCTGCTCGCTGACCGGCGGCAGCGCCATCCGCCGGTTCGAGAAGGCCGGGATCCCGGTCTGCGTGATCGAGGCGATCGATGATGCCGATGCGGTCGAGTCGGTGGCGGCTCACCTCGCCGCTATCGACGCCGACGTCGTCCACAACCACATGTATCACGCCGAGGTCATCGGGACGCAGGCGGCGCTCCGGATTGCCGAGACCGGCCGGCCTCGACCGTTCGTGGTCGGAACCGTCCATTCGTCCCGGATCCGGTCCGATGAGGACATGGCGCTCCTGCGCCAGCTGACACCGCGGATGGACCACCTCATCGCGGTCTCCACGTCCATCGTTCGCAAGATCGACGACGAGGGTCGCCACGGGGCGCCGGTCAGCCTGATCTACAACGGGATCGATCTCGCCCGGTATGACCAGATGGTGCCGTGCTGCACGCTCCGCGAGGAATACGGGCTCCCGCCCGAGGGACCGCTCGTGGGGGTTGTTGCCCGTCTCGAGCAGGAAAAGGGCCACCCCACGCTGATCGATGCGTGGCCAACGGTCCTTGCCTCGTTCCCCGCCGCCACGCTCCTGATGATCGGCGAGGGCAGCCGTCTCGAGGCGCTGACGACCCAGGTCCGGGATCTCGGCCTCGAGCGGTCGGTCATCTTCACCGGTCGCCGGGACGACGTGCCCGAGGTCACCAAGTCGCTCGACGTCGCCGTGCTCCCGTCATACCGGGAAGCCCAGGGCCTGACGATCCTCGAGGCGATGGCCCTGTCCCGTCCGGTGGTTGCCTCGAACGTCGGCGGTATTCCCGAGATGATCGAGGATGGCCGGACTGGGCTGCTGGTCCGGCCCCACGATCCGACCGCGCTCGCCGACGCGATTCTCCGATTGCTCCGGGATCATCCGCTCGCGGATACGCTCGCACGCGCGGGCCACGACATGGTTCACGACCGTTTCTGCGTGGAGTTGATGGTCCGGGCCGTGGAATCGATCTACGACGAGGCCCTGATCGGCGTCCACGAGCTCGCCGGCTAGGACCATCGGGGTCCTGCGGGCCCACCCTTCTGACACCTACGATGGTCCAATGACCGCCGGCCGTACTCCCATTCGGATCACGACCCTTCGGCCCATTCGGGATGGGGCGATTCTCGCGTGCGCGATTCTCGTGGTTGCCCATCTGACGGGCTTCGTCCAGACCGGGGTCGATGCGCACTCCTACTGGAGCTCCCACCCACTCGATCCGTATGGCTCCGTTCGCCCGGGTCAGTTCGATGCCTACTTCTACGCGCCGGTGTTCACCCAGCTCCTCGGGCCGCTCCACCTGCTGCCCTGGTCCTGGTTCATCGCCCTCTGGACGGTCCTGCTCAGCGCGGCCCTGGTCTGGCGGGCGGGCCTGTGGGCGGGTTTCGCGTTGCTCGCGGTTCCGGTCTTCGCCGACCTTACCGTCGCCAACATCCACCTGCTCCTGGCCGCGGCGATCGTCGGAGGCTTCCGCTGGCCGTGGCTGAGCACCTGTGGTTCGAGTGGGTCGACACCCTCCGCGCGGTCACTCGAGACCCCGATACCTCGTTCCTGGTCCCCATCCCGCTCTGGGTCCGTATGGTTGCGGCCGTGGTCGTGATCTGGGGCGCCCGCACGGACCGCCGCTGGACCGTGCCCGTGGCGTCGATGCTCGCGCTGCCCATCCTCTGGATCAATGGCCTGGCGATGCTCGTTGGCGTCGTGGCCCTGATCCCGGAGCGGCTCGGGCCGACGCCGGCGTCGCGCTGGCTCGCTGCCGCTGGAGCGCGCGGATGAGCGTGGACATCCCCAGGATCACCATCGGCGAGCGCCTCAGCCGCCCGACCCGCGAGAGCGTCCTCAGCCCGACCAAGGCCGAGGGCCTCAGCCGCCCGACCCGCGAGCGCGTCCTCCGCCCGACACTGGCCGAGCTGTGGACGTTCCTCGCGATCGCCTTGCCCGTTCTCGCCTCACTGATCGCCACGTTGTCGGCGGTGGACCTCGCCTATCAGCTCCGCGCCGGCGCGCAGATCCTCATCGGATCCGGCATTCCGGCGGTGGACTCGTGGACCTTCACGGCGGCTGGCTTGGCCTGGTTCGACCAGCAATGGGGAGCCCAGGTGATCCTGGCGCAGGTCTTCGCCGTCGCGGGCTGGACCGGTCTCGTGCTCCTGCGCGCGGCTTTGGTCGGGCTCATCAGCGGGCTGATCCTGATCGCGATCCGGCTGCGTGCCCCGGGCACCCACCCGCGAACCGCGGCGCTGCTGGCCCTCGCCGCCTTCGTCGTCATGGCGCCGGCGCTCGCGCTACGGCCGCAGCTCCTCGCGATGGCGCTGTTCGCGCTGACGCTGGCGTTGCTCGCCGCGCGCCGCACGCATCCGCATGCGATCTGGCTCATCCCCGTGATCACGGCGGCGTGGGCCAACCTGCATGGCAGCTTCATCCTCGCGCCCGCGCTCGTGGGCATCGCCCTCGTCGAAGTGTTCGGGGACCGCGGTGTCATGGCTCGCCCGGTCACTCGCGCCGGCATTCGACGGACGCTCATCGTCCTCGTAGCGACCGTCGCGGCGACCGTCGCGACCCCATTCGGCTGGCGCGTCTGGGAATACGCCGTGGGGATCGCACGCAACGCGCAGGTCACGGCCCAGATCTCGGAGTGGCAACCACCCAGGTTCACGGACGTGCCCGGACTCCTGTTCTGGGGCAGCCTTGCGTTGACCGGGCTCGCGGTCGTGCGCCTCTCGATGCGCAGGCGCCGGGTCTGCCCCGAGGCACTCGTGGGGCTCATCGGGTTCGCCCTGCTTGGTGCCCTGGCGTCGCGTGGCGTCGCCTGGTGGCCGGGGGTGGCGGTGATCACCGTCGCCGGCCTCTGGTCCGACGGTCGGTCGGCCGACGCCGATGAACACGGGCCCACCTTGAGAGCGGCGCGTGGGCGCGGGCTCAACGCCCTGGTCGGAGCGATCCTGATCGCGGCCGTCATCGCGCTGATCCCCGCCTGGCGGCCCGTCGACGCGGGGACCGGAGCGCCCGTCCGCGTGCTGGCCGATGCGCCGAGTGGCATAACGCGCGCGCTTCGGGCCATCGCTCAATCCGGGGACCGCGTCTGGAACCCGCAGGTGTGGGGTTCATGGCTCGAGTTCGCGGTGCCGGATTCGCTGTACGCCCTCGATTCGCGGATCGAGGTCATACCGGTCGAGACATGGGCAGACGCCGCGCTGGTGGCCGCCGCCGAACCTGGCTGGCCGGACATCCTGGCCCGGGCCGACGTGACGATCCTGATCACGGAGGGTCCAGATTCTCCGCTCGCCGCCGCCCTCGGAGCGTCGCCGGAATGGACCGTCGCGTACGCTGACGAGGACGGGACGATCTGGCAGCCAGTGCTCCACACGCTGATGCGCCTGGATCTTCCCGGGGAGGTGCTTGGATGAGCAAGGCGATCACGGGCGTGCCCATGCCGGTGCCCGCGACCGTGCCCGCGCCGGCCGATCTCGACATCGTGGTCCTCGGTGGCGCCGGTCACGTCGGCCTGCCGCTCTCGCTCGTTCTCGTGGACAGCGGTGCCCGCGTCGGGATCTTCGACATCGACGGGCCCAGGCTCGAACGCCTCAAGGCCGGCGAGATGCCATTCATGGAGCACGGCGCCGAGGGCCTCCTCGGCCGCGTCCTCGAGACCGGGCGGCTCGAGTTCGGCACGGATCCAGCAATGGTGGCCCGCGCCGATGTCGTGATCGTGGTCATCGGGACACCGGTCGACGAGTTCCTTGGGCCGTCGATGACCGTCTTCGAGCACAGCGTCGACGACATCGCGCCCTATATTCGGCCCGGGACGCTGGTCGTCCTGCGGAGCACGGTCTACCCGGGCACCACGGCCTACGTGAAGCAACGCTTCGCCGAACGCGGCTGCGAGGTCGGGGTGGCGTTCTGCCCGGAGCGCATCGCCGAGGGTCATGCGCTCGAGGAGCTCCGATCCCTTCCGCAGATCGTGGGTGCCGACGATCCGGCTGCGGGAGACCGGGCCCAGGCGGTCTTCGCCCGATTCGCGACCCAGTTCGTCCGAACGACCACGCGCGAGGCCGAACTCGCGAAGCTCTTCACGAATACTTGGCGATACATGAAGTTCGCCGTCGCGAACCAGTTCCTGATGATCGCCGAGCAGGCGGGCGTGGACTACACCAATGTCCTGCGCGCGGTTCGCGAGAACTACCCTCGGGCTGCGGACCTGCCCGGTCCGGGATTCGCCGCTGGGCCGTGCCTGTTCAAGGACACCATGCAACTCGCCGCCTTCACGAGCGACCACTTTCCCCTCGGCCAGGCGGCGGTCCAGGTCAACGAGGGCATGCCGGCCTTCATCCTGGATCGGCTGGCCGCGCGCTATGGTCCGCTGGCGGGTCGGAGGATCGGCATTCTCGGGATGGCGTTCAAGGCCGAATCGGATGATGCGCGTGCGTCCCTCTCGTACAAGCTCCGCAAACTGCTGATCTGGGCCGGCGCCGAGGTCCTCGCCACCGACCCGTATGTCCGTGATGATCGGCTGATGCCGCTTGCCGACGTGCTCGCCGGGAGCGAGATCCTGATCCTCGGCGCGCCGCATGCGGCGTACCGCTCCCTCGCCGTCAGCGGCCGGGACGTGATCGACGTATGGGGCGCGATGGGCGACGGGATCCGGCTCTGACCATGAAGATCCTCATCACCGGAGCCGCGGGCTTCATCAACGGCTACCTGATCCCGGAGCTGCTCGCCGCCGACCACGAGGTGGTGGGGGTCGACAACTTCTCGAAGTACGGGCGCCTCGCCCGCTCCTTCGATGACCACCCGGGTTACCGGTTCGTGGAGGGCGACGCCAGGGACGCGGGGCTCCTGCGAGACCTGGCCAGCGACTGCGATCAGGTGGTTGCCGCGGCCGCGATGATCGGCGGCATCAGCTACTTCCATGAGTTTGCCTACGATCTCCTCGCGGAGAACGAGCGGATCCTGGCCTCGACGTTCGATGCGGCGATCGATTCGTTTCGTGCCGGCCGCCTCGGGCGAATCGTCGTGATCAGTTCGTCGATGGTCTACGAGTCCACCTCGGTATTCCCGACGCCCGAGGGCGCCCAGCTAACCTCGCCGCCTCCGGAATCCACCTACGGGTTCCAGAAACTCGCCTCCGAGTACTTCGCGCGGGGGGCCTGGGAGCAATACCAGCTCCCGTACACGATCCTGCGGCCGTTCAACTGCGTGGGGATCGGCGAACGACGGGCCCTGCGTGACGCCGACGTCATGAGCGGCAACGTGAAGCTCGCGCTCAGCCACGTCGTCCCCGACCTCGTCCTGAAGGCCCTCAAGGGCCAGGACCCGCTCCGGATCCTCGGTGAAGGCAACCAGGTCCGGCATTACACGTACGGCGGGGACCTTGCTCGCGGCATCCGCCTGGCGATGGAATCGGAGCGTGCCGTGAACGAGGACTTCAATCTCTCGATCGGGACCTCCACCACGGTCCTCGAGCTGGCCGAACTGGTCTCGCGCGCGGTGCATGGACCGGAACGGCCGTTCCGGTCCATGTCGGATCCGCCGTTCGAGCACGATGTCCAGCGACGCATTCCCGATGTCCGCAAAGCCGAAGCCGTGCTCGGATTCCGCGCGACGACCGAGCTGCCGGCCATGCTCACCGAGGTCGTGCCGTGGATTCGCGCGGAGCTCGAGGCCGGCCGGCTGTGACGTCCGTTCCGGATCACGAGGCGGGCGGAGGGGTCGAACTCTCGATCGTGATCCCGGTCTACAACGAAGGACCGGCGGTCGATAATGTCCTGCGCGCCATCCATGGGGCCGTCACGACGACGAAGGAAATCATCGTCGTCTGGGACTTCGACGGCGATACAACCCGCCCGGTTGTCGAAGCGCTCCAGCCGTCCCTCGCGGGTTTGCGGGGCCTGCGCAATGACCTTGGACGCGGCGTCCTCAACGCGATGCGAGCCGGGATCAACGACGCGAAGGGCGAGCTCATCGTCATCGCGATGGCCGATGGCTCCGATGAGCCGCTGGTCATCGATCCGATGGTCGCGCTGGCCAGGGACGGCGCCGACGTCGTCGCAGCATCGCGCTACATGCGCGGCGGTGGCCAGATCGGTGGTCCGCTGCTGAAGCGGCTCATGAGCCGGGCCGCGGGCCTCACGCTGCACTGGTTCGCCGGTGTGGCGACCCACGACCCCACGAACAACTTCAAGCTCTACCGCCGAACGTTCCTCGATTCGACGGCGATCGAAAGCTCAGCAGGTTTCGAGCTCGCCCTCGAACTCACGGTCAAGGCAACGCTCGCCGGCCGGCCCGTGGCGGAGGTCCCCACGGTCTGGCGCGATCGAACCGCCGGGAAGTCGAAATTCAAGCTCCGCAGATGGCTGCCGCACTACCTCCGTTGGTATGCGGTCGCCTTTCGAGGCCGACTGACGCGCCGCACCCGCCGATCAGGCTAGGCGCGGACCGGTCAGGTTTCGGGCGACGGCGGCTCCAGCGGCTCCAGGGGCGCCGGCGGCCTCCACAGCCCGACCAGGGTCCCGACCATGACCCCCGTCATGGCCATCGATCCGGCGATCCCCAGGGGGCCATCGACGGGAATCGCGGCACCGATGTCCGGCGTCGGCGGCACCGCGGCGACGAGGTTCAGCGTGTAGACGATCCCGAGGGTGCCCCATAGCACGACGGCCCGCCGATCCGGGAACAGCACCATGAGGAAGATCAGGGCCGGATACGCATATCGCTCGTGCATCTCGGTCAGCCCCACGAACGCGACCAGCGCGGCCGACGCGATGCCCCAGGCGAGTGTCCTGGCGGTGGGTTGCCGGCGGACCCACAGGAAGATGAGCAGTTCCAGAGCGCCCGCGATCCCGATCCCGAGCCAGCGGAAGGTGACGGGGCCGAGGATCGCCGTCCCGTCGGCGACGAAGTCCCCGCCGCCCGCGAGGGATTGCAGGATCCACCAGGGGTTCCAGGCTCGGAGTGACAGGACCGAGAACAGCGAGCTGTAATCCGCCAGGTTCCCGAGATAGTTCGTGGGTCCCGCGGCGGCCACGAACGGAACCCACAGCAGCGCGATGGTGGCCAGCCCAATGGTCGCAGCACGGACGGCCCCCCGCCAGCCACCCGTCGCGAGGAACCACGCCGCGAACGGAATGATCAGCGGCAACGCCTGCGGCTTGGTCGTGAGGCTGACGGCCACCGCAACCGCCGCCCAGCCCGGCCGGCCCCGCGCTGCGAGCAGCCATGCGACGAGCATCGGCAGGACGTAAACGGATTCGAACTGCGCCCACAGCCCGGAGACGTAGGCGATCGCAGGGTGGAGCAGGACGCCGAGTACCGCGACCACCGCCCAGCCCGGACGATCGCGGAGCACCCAGCCGACGATGGCGGCGATCCCGAGGTCGGCGAGCGTGGCCGGCAGCTTGATCAGGACGAGCGCCGTCGGGTCGTTCGGCGACGCGTTCAGGAGTCCCGGAGCCGCCGACCCGAGGAGCCACCAGATCCAGGGCAGGACCGGCGGGAACGAGATCGGCTGGTCATAGGCGCGTCCCAGTCCATCGGCATTGATCGCCCGGGCCCAGGCAAGGAAGTCGTCCACGTCTCCGGCGAGGCCGGGCTGAGGCAGGAGCAGTGCGCGAATCGCGACGAAGCCGAACAGTCCGAGGACGAGGCCGAGCCACTCACGCCGCCCGAACCGGGTCGACGGGGCGGCGATCAGGCTCGGAGCGAGCGCCAGTACCGCTCCGCGGCTCCGCCGGTCCCGCCCAGCTCCGCGACCCGGGCACCGTACGAGCGAACCGTCCCGGCCATCGCCGCCTCGCCGCCGAACAGGCGATCGAGCTGGCTCTCGTACAGGGAGATGCCGCGGATCTTGCGCTCCAGCTGATCGGCGACGTCGGCGTACTCGGGCGACAGGATCATGTCTCGATCCAGGGCGTCGAGGGATCCCTCGGGGAGCTGCTCGAGCCGATCGAAGCCCTCCCACCACGAATACGGGAAGTCCTCGTAGAAGACGACGCGGCCGGCCCAGTCAGGACCCGGCATGACCCATTTTCGAGCTTCGGCCAGAAGATCGATGCCGACCTGGCGGCAGAGTTGGTGGTCCACGTGGTTGCCGACACCGAGCGGCACGTAGACAGCCTGTGGTTCGAGGCGCTCGATTTCCCGGCGGATCATGGCGCTCGGGGCGAGGTCGTCGGCTCTAGGCGTCCCAAGGAGCTCTTCGTCCCCTTCGTAGCCGCGGAAGACCGCGTCGGCGACATCGAGGAAGACCACCGAGGCCTCGGCAAAGTAGGCGAACCGCTCATCCTCGAGCCGCCGCCGGGCCATGAGTTCGCCCGCGGCCGCGGCCTCGAGGACCTCCTCGGTCATCACCGCGCCCTGGGTGGGCACGTCGTCGATGAGCGGCTGCCCGGCCAGGGGCTTGTTGCGAATGCTCGCTCGGCGATACCACGAGGACCGCTGCCAGAACCGCTTCGCGGAGGCATCGGCATCTTCCTGGGTCGCGTCCAGTCGGTCCGAGGTGGCCGCCCAGGGCGGTGCCATCGACGGGTCGCCCGCCGGCACGTCCGCGCTGATCGAGGCGCGATTGAAGGCCTCGGAATTGGGCCACAGCGCCTTCGAGCCAAAGCCCAGGGCCTCGCGCTGGTAGCCGGATAACGGGCTGCCGTCTCCGCTGCCCGAAAAGACCGTGAGGATCGTGACGGTCTGGCCCAGCTCGCGGAGGCTTGCGATGAGCCCGCCGCAGGAGAGGGCGACGTCGTCGGGGTGGGGGGCGATGAAGACGTGGGTCATGGCGCGCCGAGTATACCGAGCGCTCGTGCGGGTCCGCCGGGCGGTTCAGCCCGGGTCCGGGATCAGGACGGGCCGGGCGTACCCGTGGGTGCGACCGTGGCGCTCGGAGCGACCGTGGCGCTCGGAACCAGCGTGGCACTCGGCGCGGCCGTGACGCTCGGAACCGGCGTCGGTGTCGGGAGCGGGGTCAGGAATCCGCCATGCCCCAGCAACATCGCGTTGAGGAAGATGGCGAGGAACACGCCGACGGTCACGAGGACGAAGATCGCAGACGCTCGATCCTTGATCCGGAGCGACGGATCGATGGGGATCTGGCCGTGGGACAGGCCGGCTCGTGCGGCGCGCCGCTCGGCCGGGGTCATCGGTCGTATCGGCGCCGCGGGTTCAGGTTCAGGCTCGGGCTCGAGTTCGGCTTCGAGGTCGTCGGTCGGCTCCATGTCCATGGCGTCTTCGCCGATCTCGGCAGCGTCTTCTCCCGCATCGACTTCGGCTTCAGCCTCGAGCTTAGGTTCCGGCTCTGGCTCGGGCGCGGGTTCGGGCTCGGGCTCCGGCTCGGGCTCGCGCTCCGGCTCGGGCGCGGGTTCCGGCGCGGGTTCGGCCTCGGGCTCCGGCTCGGCCTCGGGCTCCGGTGTGGGTTCCGGCGCGAACGCGGCCTCGGGCTCCGCCTCGACCTCGGGCGCCTCAGGCGCCCCTGGCTCGGGCTCGGCCTCCGACTCGGGCGCCTCCGGCTCGGCCTCGACCTCGACCACGGGCGCCTCCGGCTCGGGCGCGGCCTCCGACTCGGGCGCCTCCGGCTCGGGCTCGGCTGCCGCCGGCATCGGCCCGTCGGGCTCCGTCGCGCCAGTGGCCTCGGTATCAGGGGTGTCGTTCGGTCGCTCGCTCATCGCGGGTCCAGGGGTCTCCTCGTGGATCGACCACCCCACCGGGTGCCCGCGGGCCAGTGTACTTGAACCCCGCCCCTAGGCGTCGCGAACGGACGGCACCAACAGGCCGGCCAGGCCGGCGGCGACGGTCACGAGCCCGAAGAACGCGATCGTCAGCGGAATACCGAAGACCACCCCGAGGACGCCACCGACGCCGGTCGCGATGGCCATCGATCCGAAGACCATCGTGAATCGAATGCCGAGGAGTCGGCCCATCATCCCGGGCGGCGTCCGCGTCTGGACGAGCGTCTGGCTCGGGATCACGAAGGCCAGGTTGCCGACTCCCGCGCCGAACGTCAGGGCCAACGCCGCCGCGAAGTTGCCGGTGACCGCCAGCGCGGCGATGCAGCCGCCCGTGATCACGTAGCCGAGGATGACCATCCGCCCGATCGCGATCCGCGATCCGATGAGCCCGATGACGAAGCCGCCGATGAGGTTGCCGGCACCAATGCCGCCCTCCAGGAACCCGTAAACCGCGCTGCCGACCACGGGAGCTCCCGAAATGTGCTGCTCGGCGTAGATCGGCATCAGGGCGATGATGACGCCGAGCATGAACTGGGCGACCATCGCCTGGATGGTGTTGGCGAAGACGGCATGCTCACTTCGAAGGAAGGCCCATCCGGCTCGGAGCTCCTTGAGGAAGCCGGCGCCGACGCCCGCCGCCGCGTCGGCGACGCGCTTGACCGGCGCCACCGAGATCGAGGCGATGAGGAACGCCGAAGCCACGTACGTGACCGCGTCCGCCCAGAACGCGAGCGGCAACTGCGGTCCGAGGAGCGCGACGAACAGGCCGGCGATCGCGTACCCGCCGATGTCGGCGAATGCATCGACCATCCAGATGGCGGAGTTCGCCGTGTTGAGGTCCTGGGGAGCCACGATCCGCGGCAGGATCGCGCCCTTGGCCGGTCGGAAGAAGACCGAGATCGTGGTGATCAGGAAGATGATCGGGTAGATCAGGAGCAGGTTCACGGACGCTGCAATCGGGAGGAGCAACACCAGCGACGCCCGGAGCAGGTCGGACACGATCATGACCTCGCGATGATCCCAACGGTCCACGAGCGTGCCGGCAATCGCGCCGAACAGGAGGTTCGGGACGGTTGCGACGAAGAACGCGATGCCCACGGCAATCGGCGAACCCGTCGCATAGAAGACGACGAAGGCGACCGCGACCTGGTGGATACGGTCGCCCATGAGCGAGATCAGCTGGCCGGTCCACAAGGCGGCAAAGGAACCGTCGAGGGCCAGTCGGACGTACGGGTGGCGCCGGACGCGCTCGAGGATCGGCGGGAAGCCCGAGATCGGGACGGCCGATGGCGGTCCCCCGAGGATGGCTGTGCCGCCCATGCCGCGCCCGGTGGCGACGACCGAGGTGCCCGGGAAGGTACCGACTCGCCACGGGGTGATGGACGTGAGGCGGCGGCGAATCGCGGCGCGGGTCGCCTCATCGACTTCAACGGGCGATCGGACTGTACTGGAGAAGAGGAAGAACGCCAATCCGAGGGCCAGGAATGCGTCACCGATGCTGGCGACGTTGCGGACGAACGGAACCGGGATCGGCAGGATGTCCCCGAGCGGTCCGGCCTTGAGCAGGAATTCCGCCGAGTCCGTCCCCGAGAGGGGGATGTGAAATGGTCCGAGCCCCGAGCCGGGCGGGAAGCCCGCCGCCTCGAAGGCCGGGATCCAGACCGGCATGTGGCCACCGTTCACCGCGACGGCGATGGTGTTCAGGAGCACGCCGACGAACGCGAGGCTCAGGCCCGGGTGCTCGCGATTCGCCCACAGTCCGGCCAGGATCGCGATGAAGGCGATCAGGAAGAGCGGCCCACGCAGGGCCTCGATCGGCGCGTTGTGGTTTTCGATGGCGATCTGCGTGGCGACCCGCAGGAACAAGCCGAAGAACGTGACCTGGACCAGGCGCAGACGGATCGAGAGGAGATTGTTGAGCTGCCCGCCCGCCGCGAAGCCAAGGACCAGGCCGAGGGCAATGCCGCCGATCAGCACGTCAGGTCCATCGCGAATCCCCGCAGGTCGTGTCCCCGTGGCCGCCCATCGGCGCGCCTGCGCGACCACCCATCGGGGGCGTGGGAGGGGCCAGCCAGTTCGGGCAGATCGGTCACCGGGCCATTCTGCCGCTCGGAGCGGTCACGCGCACAGGCATTCGGTCGGAACGGAGCCGCTCCATGCGTGTCGCTGCCTCGGCTCCGTGCTGGCCGGCAGTTCGGTCCGTCCGGAACCTCAGCATGTCGAGGGGACGACGCCCCGTCAGCCCAGGTCGGCGGCAGGGGACCCCGGGGCAGGGCCGTCGTAGACGGGCTGCGCGGATCGTGCGTGCTGCCCGAGGAGCGGAATGGGTCGAGCGGGGATCGGTCGCCCGGGGTCGCGAACGTCGTTGGCCCATCGCGTACGCACGAACGCATCGACGACCTCGGGGTCGAACTGGACGCCCGCGAACTTGCGCAGCTCCCCGAGCGCCTGCTCGCTGGTCAGCGGGTTCATCCGGTAGGGCCGCGCGGCCGTCATAGCCTCGAACGCATCGGCGACGTGCAGGATCCGCGCGAGCTTGGGGATCTCGTCGCCCATGAGGCGATCCGGGTAGCCAGAGCCGTTGTACCACTCGTGGTGGTGGCGAATGATCGGAAGTTCGGGCGCGAGCTTCAGGACCGGCGCGATGATCTCGGCGCCGAGCACTGGGTGGGCGTTCATGACCATTCGCTCTTCGCGGGTCAGGCGCTCCTGCTTGAGCAGGATATTGTCCGGCACCCCGATCTTGCCGACGTCATGAAGCAGGCCGCCCCACTCGAGCGCTTCGAGCTCCGCCGCGCTGATTCGCATTTCCCGCCCGATGTCGACGCTCATCACCTGGACCCGACGGCTGTGCTCTCCCGTGAACGGGTCACGTCGATCGACGGCCCCGGCCAGCGCCCCGATGGTCTGGGTGAACATGTCCCGCATTTCCACGAACCGGTGGTACGCCACCCGCGTCGTGTACAGGGGCAGTGCAAACAGCAGCGTCGTCCACCAGCCGCCAGATTGGGCATACATCCGCGCCATGAGCCAACCACGGGGGGCGAGGGCTAGAAGGCACGCGGCGAAACCTTTTGAGTCCTCAACGAGGAGCTGCTTGACAGGCGTTCCGGTGCGAAGCGAAACCACGATCG
>JANMPD010000234.1:0-15166 GCA_031369685.1 Chloroflexota bacterium
GAGGCGGATCCGGTCGGCGGGGACGGGCTCGTTGCAGACGGTGCAGAACAGCCCGTCGGGGAGCGCGCGCAGTGGGTCGCGGGGATCCATCCACGCGGAGTGTAGCCGACCCGTCCGGACTACGACGCGGATGGTGGCACCTTGCCGATCGATACCCCCAGGGGGTATCATCCCCGCGATCGGCGCGTCCCGTCTGCCGACCGCCGCAGGGAGTTGATCGAACGCGATGACCACGACACCGGAACACGCTGGCACCCACGCCGTGGGTACCGACACGTTCCGCCACAGCTACTCCAAGGACAAGGCGCAGCTCGTGCGCCGGCTCGCCCGGATCGAGGGCCAGGTCCGGGGCATCGCCCGGATGATCGAGCGCGAGGAGTACTGCGTCGACATCCTGCAGCAGACCTCGGCCCTTCGCGCGGCGGTCGATTCGCTCGCCATCCTCGTGCTCGAGGATCACGTTCAGGGCTGCGTGCGGACGGCCGCCGAACATGGCGATGCGGACCGTTATGTCGAAGAGGTCGTCGATGTCGTCCGTCGAACGCTCGGCCGGCCGGTCCGCGGCGGCAAGAGCTGACCGCTACAACCCCGGGTCCCGACGGCCTGTGTGACCTCCGGTCAGGCGAGTTATCCACCAAGGCTCGCGCAAATAGCGACAAGGCGGTGGATAACCCCGTTGACTGTGTCGGGCTCGCCCCGTAGCGTCGGCCATCCGCACCGATCGGCTTCGGGGAGCGCGCTACCGGCGGGGTTCGGGGAGACCCGACCGATATCCAAGGGCAGCGCGCGAGACCGGCGCCACGGCTGCGCAGAGAACGTCGTCGCCGGGGGCGGCTCTCATGGCGGCTGAAAGACCCAGTCAGGGGATGACAGCCTGAACAACCAGCGAGATCCGCTCCCGACGCGCGTCGACGCCCTGCCCGACCTCCCGTCCGCGTACGTCGATGCCCTGGCCGGCGCCCTCGAGGCACTCGACGAGGCCGGTGTGTACGTCGATGTGAATATGCGCACGGCCCTGTCGGCACACGTTCGGCTAATGCTCGCCTGGAACGAGGCTATCAACCTCACCGCGATCATCGATCCGGCAGCCATCGCCCACCGCCACGTGGCCGACAGCCTGGCCGCGGTCCCGGTGCTACGCGACGGCCCATCGGAGCGCCTGGTCGACATCGGCTCCGGTGCGGGATTTCCGGGCCTGCCGCTGGCACTGGTCCACCCCTGGAAGGTCAGCCTCGTTGATTCGGTCGGCAAGAAGGCCGCGTTCCTGCGCACAGCTGCCGCGGCGATGGACCTCGAGGATCGAGTCCTGGTTCGTAACATGCGCGCCGAAACGCTCGAGCGCGGGACCTGGGACATCGTCACGGCCCGTGCGGTCGGTTCGATCGCGGATCTCGTCGAGATCGGGCTCCCCCTCCTGCGCCCTGGCGGTCGACTTGTCGTCTGGAAGCGCGGGGACCTTGCCGACGAGCTCGCCGCCGCGGGTCGGGCGGCGCGGGCCTTGGGTGGCTCGGATCCACGCTGGCATCCGCACCCCGAGGCCGTGACGCGCGCCGCCGATCTCGCGGGACACGGCGTCGTGGTCGTGGCGCGCATGGGAACTCCGCCGGCCGACTACCCACGCGACCCGGCGACACGGAAGCGCCGGCCCTGGTGACGAACGGCCCTGCTACGCTGGCGGACCATGCGATTCGCGGTCTTTTCGGATATCCACGCGAACCTGAACGCCCTCGACGCCGCCGTTGACGCGACCGGCGCGGTCGATGGCCTGTGGCATCTCGGTGACGTCGTTGGCTACGGTCCGGAGCCCGATGAGGTGATCCGCCGCCTCCAGGAGCTCGGTGCCGGCGGCGTGCTGGGCAACCATGATTCGGCCGCCCTGGGTGGCATCGAGATCGACTGGTTCAACCCGGACGCGCGGCGGGCGATGGAGTGGACCCGGGCAACGATCTCCGCGGCATCCAGGGCATGGCTGTCCACACTGCCCTCGACCCTCACGATCGGGGCATGCACCCTGGTCCATGGCAGCCCACGCGATCCCATGTGGGAATACGTGACGTCGATGCCCGTCGCCCGCGCCAACCTCACGGTGATGACGTCGCGAATCGGCCTCCATGGCCACACGCACCTGCCGTTGGCCTGGATCGAGGAGGACGGCGCGGTTGAGGTCATCAGCCCCGGCGACGGATCCGTTCTCGAACTCCGTGGCCGGCGCGTCCTGGCGAACCCCGGGAGCGTCGGGCAGCCGCGGGACGGGGATACGCGCGCCTCGTTCATGATCGTGGACACGGATGCCGACACCATCTCGTGGCATCGCACTGCCTACGACATCGCTGGGATGCAGTCGAAGATGCGCGGCGCCGGACTTCCGTCGAATCTCGTGGCGCGACTGAGTCACGGCCAGTGAGGCTCGACCTTCCATGATCGGCGGCCAGCAGCCGCTTCGGGGCCGAAAGCTCGGCGACCGGCGGATCCGCGTCGAACGGCCGCACGCGGCCTACTTCCGCTGGAGTGGCAAGGGCGTGATGACGGCCAAGGCTGCGGCGAGCACGCCGACGACCGGCATCGGGCGGGCGATGGCCACCGTTCGAAGGATCTTTCTTGGGCGCCCGCTGGCTTCCGAAGAGGAGCTCGGCGAGCGGCTATCGAAGAAGAAAGCGCTCGCAATCTTCAGTTCGGATGCGATCTCCTCGTCGGCCTATGCAACCGAGGAAATCCTGCGCGTCCTGATCCTCGGCGGGGTGGCTGCGCTGGCCCTTGGACTCGAGGTCTCGATTGCGATCGTCGTCCTCCTGGTGGCGGTGGCCATCAGCTACCGACAGGTCTGCATTGCCTATCCGACGGGTGGCGGTTCGTATTCGGTTTCGAAGCGGAACTTCGGCCGGAACGCCTCGCTCGTGGCGGCGTCGGCCCTGCTGATCGACTACGTGATGACGGTGGCGGTGTCGACGACATCCGCGGTCGAGCAGATCACCTCGGCACTCCCGGAATTGATCGACGAGCGCGTGATCATCGGTGTCGTTGCCATCGCGCTCATCACCATCGGCAATCTTCGCGGACTCCGTGAAGCCGGCAACATCTTCGCCATTCCGACCTACCTGTTTCTCGGGTCCGCGCTGCTGATGATCGGCATCGGGGTGTTCCGGATCGTGATCGGCGGCGAGCAAGCCGAATTCTCGAGCACGATCGCGGAGCAGGCCGGCAAGGTCCCGGAGCAGGTGGGGATCCTGCTCCTGCTCCGCGCTTTCGCCGCGGGCGCGGTGGCACTCACGGGCACCGAAGCGATCGCGACCGGGGTACCCGCGTTCCAGCCACCCGAAGCGAAGAATGCGGCGTCGACGCTCGGAGCGATGGCGGTGATCCTGGGAATCCTGTTCATCGGGATCACCTTCCTCGCGGTGAACTTCGGCATCACCCACCTGGACCTTCCTGAGAAGCAGACCGTCATCAGCCAGGTCGCGCGGCGCGTGTATGGCGACGGCTCGATCCCGTTCTACCTGTTCCAGGCCTTCACGGCCCTGCTCCTGTTCCTGGCCGCGAACACGAGCTTCAATGCCTTCCCGCGCCTGCTGGCGATCCTGTCGGCCGACTCGCACATGCCCCGCCAGTTCGGCCTTCGGGGCGATCGACTCGCCTACTCGTACGGGATCATTGCCCTCGGGGTCGTGGCGTCGATCCTGATCGTCGTATTCAACGGCGAAACGCATCTCCTGATTCCGCTCTACGCCGTCGGCGTGTTCATCGACTTCACGATCAGTCAGGCCGGCATGATCCGGCATTGGCTCCGAGAACGACCCGAGGGCTGGCAGCGACGCCTCGCCATCAACGCCTTCGGCTGCGTCCTCACCGCGATCGTCGCCGTCGTGGTGGCTGCGGCCAAGGCTCCGGCCTCGTTGATCGTCCTGCTCCTGATCCCGTGCCTGGTGCTGTTGATGCTGTCGATCCGCCGCCAGTACGAGGGCCAGGCCGAGGAGCTCCACGTCCGCGAGGACACGGTCTTCGCGAGTCCGCATCGAGAGCAGCGGGTTGTCGTTCCCGTGAACGGGATCAATCGCGCCGTCGTCCAGGCCGTCACGTTCGCCCGGACCATTGCCACCGATGTGCGGGCCGTCTATGTGACCGTCGATCCCGAGGAGGCGGAAGCGATGCTCCGGCGCTGGGAACGGCAGCTGCCGGGCGTCCCGCTCGTGATCGTCGAGTCCCCATATCGAGCGATCATCGAGCCGTTCGTGGCCTATCTCGACGTCCTGAACGAGTCCTGGCCGCCCGATCGAGAGGCTCCGATCACGATCGTCGTGCTGCCCGAGTACGTCGCCAAACACTGGTGGGACCGCCTGCTGTATAACCAGACCGCAAATCGACTCAAGGCGGCCATCGTCGGCCGCGAACACACCGTCATCGCCGACGTCCCGTACCGCCGCGATCACTGATCGCCCGCGTCGAGAACGGCGACGCGCGAGCAGGGAGAAGGATGATCGGAGGCCAGCGGCCACTACGTGGTCGCAAGCTCGCGGACAAGCGTGTCCGGATCGAGCGCCCGCACTCACCCTACTTCCGGTACACGGGTCCGGGACAGCTGGTCGCCAAGGCCGCCGCGAGCGGCGCAACGACCCCCGGTGGGCGGTTCTTCGCACGAATCCGAAACACGCTCTTCGGTCGCCCGCTCGCCCTCGAGGAGGAGGCCGGTGAGCGCCTCCCGAAGAAACAGGCCCTCGCGATCTTCAGCTCGGACGCCATCTCGTCCTCGGCCTATGCGACCGAGGAGATCCTGCGGGTCCTGATCCTGGCCGGCTCGGCTGCCCTCCTCATCTCGATCCAGATCGCCGTCGCGATCAGCTTCCTCCTCGCCATCGTCGCCCTGTCCTATCGTCAGGTCTGCCGCGCCTACCCGAACGGTGGCGGTGCCTATGCGGTCGCCAAGGAGAACATCGGTCCGCTCGCGTCGCTCATCGCGGCCAGTGCGCTGTTGATCGACTACGTCATGACGGTGTCCGTATCGGCGGCGGCGGCCGTGACGCAGACCTACTCGGTCTTTCCGAGCTTGTTCAAGTATCGCGTCGAGATCGCGATCATCGCGATCGCGTTGGTCACGATCGCCAACCTGCGTGGCCTGCGTGAGTCGGGCAACATCTTTGCCGTCCCGACGTACCTATTCCTTGGCCTGGCGTTCCTGATGATCGGGATGGGGCTGGTGCGGATCGCAACCGGAACCGCGATCGACGTCGTCCAGGCCGATGCCGTTGCCTTCGGCACCCACGACATTGGGCTGTTCCTGCTCCTCAAGGCGTTCGCATCAGGATCGGTCGCCCTCACGGGAACCGAGGCGATCGCCAACGGCGTCCCGGCCTTCAAGCCACCCGAATCGAAGAACGCCTCGAACACCCTCGTGGCGATGGCGGTCCTCCTCGGCTTGCTGTTCCTCGGGATGACGGCGGTAGCCGACGGGTTCGGCATCCTGCCGACCGAGGATGGCGGGCAGAGCGTGGTCGCGCTCGTCGCGACGGCGGTCTTCGGCGCCGGATCACCGCTCTTCTACGCCTTCCAGGGCGCGACGGCCCTGATCCTGCTCCTGGCGGCCAACACCAGCTTCAACGCCTTTCCCCGACTCGCGGCCCTCCTCTCCGAGGACGGCTACATGCCGCGCCAGTTCAGCTTCCGCGGTGATCGCCTCGCCTTTTCGTGGGGCATCGTGCTCCTTGCTGGGATCGCGGCCGTCATCATCGCCATCTTCGATGGCGATACCCATGCCCTGATCCCGCTCTATTCGGTCGGCGTCTTCGTGTGCTTCACGTTGTCGCAGGGCGGGATGGTCCGGCATTGGCTCCGTGAGCGATCGAGTGGCTGGGCGTGGCGGGCCTCGATCAACGCCGTCGGGGCCGTCCTGACATTCGTTGTCCTGATCGTCGTTGCGAGCGTGAAATTCCTCGATGGCGCGTGGCTCGTCGTCATCCTGATCCCGACACTCGTGGCGATGATGCTGTTCATCCACCGCCAGTACGCACGCAGCGCCCGCGAGTTGAGCGTGCGCAGCGATTTCGTAGCCGCTCCGCCGATCCGCGAGGAACGCGTGGTTGTCCCCGTGCCGGGCATCAACCGGGCGGTGATCCAGGCGATCAACGTCGCCCGGACCGTGGCCGATGACGTCCGTGCCGTCTTCATCTTCGACGATCCCGAACGGGTGGCGAACGTCCGGGCCGACTGGGAGCGCCAGATCCCCGGGGTTCCCCTGGTCGTCATCGAATCGCCCTACCGCGCACTGGCCGGGCCACTCATCGCCTACCTTGATGTGCTCGATCGCGCGTGGCCACCAGACCGCCCCTCCCCCGTGACGTTCGTGGTGATCCCCGAGTATGTGGCGAAGAGCTGGTGGGAACGACTGCTCTACAACCAGTCCTCGCGACGATTGCGGACGTTGCTCCTGGGCCGGCCGCATACGGTCGTGGTCAACGTGCCGTACCGCCGTGATGACCCGGAGGCGTTCGACCTGCGGGCCCGGGGTCGCTCCAAGGAAGATCGAAGTTGGGACGAGCCGGGTTCCGGGCCCGCGCCTGACTGACGTCGGTGCAGCCGAGGTGTTGCGGAGTACGGGCGGTGGTATCGTGACCGCCGCCACGGCCCGCTGACGGGCCCGGATCCAGCGGGCCCGCTGCCCCGCATCAACCAAGGCGGTCGACCCGACCGGTGTCCGAGAATCCCTCCCCAGTCTTCGCGCGGGCCGTCATCGCGCTGGCCGGTGGTCCGGGAGACGCTCGCATTGTCCAGCTCGTCGCAGAGCTTGCACGACCGATCAAGGCGGAGATCGCGGCGGTCCACGTCGTCGAGGTCGGCTGGTCCCAGCCACTCGATGCCGATATCGCCGGCCGATCTGATATCGCCCAGCAGATCCTCGATCACGCCGAGAGCGTGGCCGAGCACTCCAAGGTTCGCCTCGAGTCGGTGCTGCTACAGGCTCGCGAAGTCGGTGCCGCACTCGTCGATGAAGCGATCGAACGCGATGCCGACCTGCTCGTCCTCGGACTGCCGTACCGGAAACGATTCGGCGGCGATTTCGCCATCGGACGCACGATCCCCTATGTTCTGAAGAACGCTCCGTGCGCCGTGTGGGTCGTGCGCGAGCCCATCACCGAGGAAGCCCTGTGAAAATCGTCATTGTCGGCGCGGGTCGCGTGGGATCGGTGCTCGCGGAGGCCTACGACGCTGCGGGCCACGAGGTCGTGCTCCTCGACCTGTCCACGCGCGCTTTCGATCGCCTGCCCGCGGAATTTCGGGGCCACGCCGTGCGCGGCGACGGGACCGACGAGGACACGCTTCGGCGGGCCGGCGCCACCGATGCCGACGTGTTCCTCGCGCTCACCGAAGGCGACAACCGGAATGTCATGGCCGCCCAGGTGGCCGCCGAGAAACTCGGTATCGCGAGGGTGGTCGCCAAGATCAATGACCCCGTCCGCGCCGCCGCTTATGCGGAGCTCGGCGTCGCGACCCTGTGCCGGACGACGCTCCAGGCCGATGCGATCAGCGCCTATCTCGGACTTGGCTCGCTCGGCGTGCCAAGCGTGATCGCGCCGACGGGTTCGCACCACTTCGGGGCGACCCATGCCCCGCTCGCCGAGCCGCTGGACGCACCGTCGCCCAGCCCGGAGGCCTGAGCCATGTTCGTACTCGTTGTCGGAGGCGGCAAGGTCGGCTACTACCTGGCCAGGGAACTCATCGAGAGCAGCCATGAGGTCGTGCTCATGGAGAAGGACCGTGCCCGGGCGGATCAGATCGCCGACGAGATCGGCTCGATCGTCGTGGCCCACGACGGCTGCGAGGGCAAGTACCTGGGCGAAGCCGGTTGTGCCCGCGCCGACGTCGTCGCCGCCGTGACCGGTGACGACGAGGACAACCTGGTCATCTGCCAGATGGCAAAGCACCACTTCGACGTGCCGCGAACCATCGCCCGGGTCAACAACCCGAAGAACGAGGCGCTCTTCCGCCACCTCGGCGTGGACGAGATCATCAGCCCGACCCGGATGATCCTCGGCTCCATCGAACAGGACATTCCCGTTCATGAGCTGCTCCATCTCGCGACCCTCGGCGAGGGCGAGCTCGAGATCATCGAAGCGCATCTCCAGGATGGGTCGCCAGCGATCGGGCGTGCGGCTGGCGATCTCACGATGCCGGACGGCTGCTCACTCTTTGCGGTGGTGCGTGATGGAATCGCCACGCCCCTGCTCGCGGACATGACCCTCCGGGTCGGCGACAAGGTGATCGCCATCGGCCCCAACGAGTGCTCGGTGAAGCTCCACGAGCAGCTCATCGGGGCCATCGACGTCGAGGCTGCCCCGACGGTCTGACGTCTAGGGACCCAGTTCGAACGGGCCCGCGAGGCGGATCACCGGCGCCTCGAAGGTTCCGGTCACGCAGGCCACCCCGAACGGTCCGGCGGATCCTTCGCCGTACGCGGTACCGGCGGCACCAGGCTTGAGGCCTACGGTGGCGATGGTCTCGATCGGACGGGTGTTTTCGCCGAAGACCGGCTGCACGGCGAAGGCCTCGAGGTCCGCCCAGGTCCATTCGCCGAGCGCGAAGGCCGTGATCTGTGTCTCCATGTCGGGGAGGCCCACGCCGTCCAGCCGGACGATGCCGGCCCTCGGCGCCGGAGGCTCGATGCTCGCTTGGCAGGTCGACGCGCCAGCGTGTACGCGGATGATCACCGTGGCCGTGAACGGATCAGGGCGCGGCTCGCCACGCCGGAGCGCCGCGAAGAGGAGCTTCCGGAACAGAACGGGATCCGCGCCGGTCGCGGCTACACGGGCGCCCCTGCCGGGTCCTCGATGGTCCGCCCGCCGTCGAGCCCGTCGCCTTCCACGATCCGGACGGTCGCCTCGCGCGTCGACACGACCTCGGGATGAAGGAGGGTCATCGCTGCGATCGAGTCCCATAGCATTGGCTCGCCGGTGACTAGGAAGCTGTTGCGCGCGTAGAGCTCGAAGACGATGTCGGCCGGGGCGGCCACGTGGTCCAGCTCGAGCTCGGCGATGAAGTCCGCATCGAGCGGCACGTCATTCGTGGCATCGAGCGGGACCAGGGTCAGGTCGAGACCGGCGGCGAACACCTGGGCCGCAGCCGTCGGGTCGGCGTGGAGGTTCCATTCCGCCGTGGGCGACCCGGCTTCGCCCTCAGGCGGCGCGACATTGCCGGGCACCTCGATGGCCCCGGCCATGGCGACGATGCGGTCGATCCGGCCGGGCAGGGCCGGGTCGAGAAGCAGGGCCATCGCGAGGTTCGTGAGCGGCCCGATCGTGAGGATCGTCAAGGGCCGGTCGCCCGCGCTCGCCAGATCAACGATGAGCTGCTCCGCGGATCGGCTGTCCGGCGGCATCGCCGGCGCCGGCAGGTTGATCCCGTATCCGGCATCGGCACCCGTCCGCCAGTCCTCGGGGAAGGACTGGGCGGCGCCGAGCGCCGCGCCGCGACCACAGGCAACGGGAATTGGACCCGGGGCGAGGGCGGTCACCAGGGCTCGAGCCGAATACAGCCCGCCGGGACAGTGGGCTTCCCCGGTGCCGGCGACGGTGATCCCGACGACCTCGACCGCCGGCTCGCGGAGCAGGCTTGCAATCGCCCCGATGTCGTCCGCTGCCATGTCGGAATCGATCAGCAATCGGATCGGTCCTTCGCGGGAGGGTGCCGGGGCCAGCGACGCCGGCGGTGAAGGGGGCCGCGTCAGAGACGATCACAGTCGGGCCACACGCGGTCACGAGGAGCGCGGGCAGGAGAGCGACGAGCGCCCTCCGATCACGGCCGGTCACGACCTGGAACTCCGGGCACACATTGACATCCTCCGCGCCGGGGTGGCTATATCGCGCCACGGTACATGGTGTAGTGCGACGCGCTGCTTCCGCCGACCGGGGCGTAACCCTGACCACCGCCGGCGTTGCTGCCACCACGATCCTCGCCCCCCGTCGGCCGGCCCCGCCCGGCGGCCTCCCGCCGGCCTCCCGGTGACCCTTCGGCGCCCGCCCGGCGGCCGCGACCAGTGAAGAATCAAGAAAACGCAACCATGCGAACTCTTGACAATGGTATTGGCAACTTTCTAGGATGTGGGACGTTCGGTTCGAAGGTGGGCCGGAGAGCCGCGGGACGATCGATTCGACCGACCCGGGCAGTGAGCCCAGAGCAGCACAGGAGGTGCCACGAGATGACGATCGTGCGCCAACCCTCGCCACGCGGCGAGTTCATGACGCTCGTCAAGGCGCCGAGTCGACCCTTCGATGGAAGCATCCGCCCAGTCAGGCGGACCTGACGAGTCATGCGCGTGACCCTTCACCGAGCTGACCCTCGAGATCCGGAGCGACCCGTCTACGTCATCAGCGTGGCGGCGAGCATCGTGAGCGTCCATCCCAGGACACTGCGGATCTACGAGGATGCCGGGCTCGTCTGTCCCGCACGGACACCGACGAACATCCGCCTCTACTCCGAAACGGACATCCGGCGGGTCATGTGGATCCGCCACCTCACCCAGAACCTCGGCGTGAACCTCGCCGGAGTCCGGATCCTATTCGAACTCGAGGAGCGACTCGGAACGAGAATCCTTGAGCGCCTGTATGACGAGGGTGCGAGTGCCGCGGAGGCTGCCGACGCGGCAGCCAGGGCACCCGAACCCGCCGATCCGTCGACTGAACCTCGACCAACAACAGCAGCCGGCGCCGCCGGCTGACCAGCCAGGACCGACCCACTCACCGTTAGGAGACCCGATGGCGAAGCGACCATCCACCCGGGACGCGAAGCGGACCGAATCGAATATCCAGGACCTTCCGCTCGTTGCCCTGCGGGAGACCGTCATCTTTCCGGAGATGATCGTCCCGCTCCAGGTGGGTCGGGACAAGAGCGTTGCCGCGCTCAATGCCGCGGTCGAGTCAGGCTCACTGATCGCGCTCGTCACCCAACGCCGTGCCGACCAGGAGGACATCAGCGAGGCTTCCGAACTCTACGACGTCGGCACGATCGCGAAGATCGCCCAGGTCGTCCAGCTCCAGGACGGCACGGTCCGGGCCATCGTCCAGGGTCAGGGCCGCATGCGCGTCGAAGGGTTCTCGCAGGTGGATCCGTACCTGCGCGCCCGGGTCGTCGAACTCCAGGACAGCACGCCTGCGAACGTCGAGGTCCAGGCGCTGATGCGCTCGGTCCAGGCGCAGGTCGAGCAGTACGTCCAGTCCGGGGCACCGGTGCCGCCGGAGGCCGCGGTTGCCGCCAAGAACATCACTGAGCCGGGGCTGCTGGCCGACATGACGGCGTACAGCCCGGACATGACCACCGAGCAGCGCCAGGAACTCCTTGAGACCGTGGACATCGTCGCCCGACTGAAGCTTGTCTCGACGTTCCTCGCCCACCAGATCGAGATCCTCGAGCTGAAGGGCAAGATCCAGTCCGAGGTCAAGTCCGAGATGGACAAGACCCAGCGCGAGTACATCCTTCGCGAACAGCTCAAGGCCATCCAGCGCGAGCTCGGTGAGGACGATCCCCAGCAGGCGGACGTCAACGAGCTGCGCGACAAGGTCGAGGCCGCCGGCATGCCGGAGGAGATCAAGGCCCGCGCCCTCAAGGAAGTCGACCGGATGAGCCGGATCCCGTCCGCCTCGCCCGAGGTCGGCGTCATCCGGACCTACGTCGATTGGCTCGTCAGTTTGCCGTGGAACACCTCGACCGAGGACCTGCTCGACATCAAGGAGGCCGCCCGGATCCTCGAGGAGGACCATTACGGCCTGGACAAGATCAAGGAGCGGATCCTCGAGTACCTCGCCGTCCGTTCGCTGGCCGCCACCATCCGCAGCCCCATCCTGGCCCTGATCGGCCCACCCGGCGTGGGCAAGACCTCGCTCGGCAAGAGCGTGGCCCGGGCGATGGGTCGCAAGTTCGTGCGCATGAGCCTCGGCGGAATCCACGACGAGGCCGAGATCCGTGGGCATCGCCGCACCTACATCGGCGCGCTGCCGGGCCGGATCATCCAGAACATCAAGACCGCCGGGACCAACAACCCCGTGTTCATGCTTGATGAGATAGACAAGATCGGGATGGACTTCCGGGGCGATCCGTCATCGGCCTTGCTCGAGGTCCTCGACCCGGAGCAGAACAACACGTTCCAGGACAACTACCTCGAGGTGCCGTTCGACCTGTCCAAGGTCATGTTCATCGCAACCGGCAACCTGATCGACCCAATCCCGGCAGCCCTCCGCGACCGTATGGAAGTCGTCCAGCTGCCCGGCTACACCCAGCGGGAGAAGATCGAGATCGGGAAGCGCTTTCTCGTCCCGAAGCAGATGGACAACCACGGCCTGCGGCCGAAGCACATCGAGATCACCGAAGAGGCGATGGTCGAGCTCGTGCTGTCGTACACCCACGAGGCCGGCGTCCGCAATCTCGAGCGCGAGATCGCCAACGTGATGCGCAAGGTAGCCCGGACCGTCGCCGAAGGCCGCAAGGCTCGAACGGTCGTCGACAAGAAGAAGCTCGTCCAATACCTGGGTCCGCCCCGGTACGAATACGGCGAGCTCGAGGCCGAGGACCAGACCGGCGCGGCCACAGGCCTCGTCGTGACCGAGGTCGGCGGCGATATCGTGGCCGTCGAGGTCACCAAGATGGAGGGCAAGGAAGACTTCATCCTGACCGGCCAGCTCGGCGAGGTCATGCGGGAATCGGCGCGAGCCGGCCTGTCGTGGACGCGTGCCCACGCGACCGAGTTGGGCATCTCCCGCGAGGTCTTCGAGAAGAACACCCTCCACATCCACGTACCGGCAGGCGCGATCCCCAAGGACGGCCCGTCGGCCGGCGTCACCATGGCCACGGCCATTGTCTCCGCGCTGACCGGGATCCCCGTCCGCAAGGATGTGGCGATGACCGGCGAGATCACGCTCCGTGGGCGCGTCCTGCCGATCGGCGGGCTCAAGAGCAAGATCCTGGCCGCGCACCTGTCCGGAGCGAAGACCGTGATCCTGCCGAGGAAGAACGAGAAGGACCTCCGGGACATCCCCGACGAGATTCGCAAGTCCATCAAACTGGTCCTGGCCGACTCGATGGACCAGGTGCTCGAGGCGGCACTCCGGCGACGCCCGAAGGCCCTGGCCGCTCCGGCCAGCTCGACCCCGAGCTCCGGCAGCCAGCGCGGCGCGGGCTCGGTCCCGCGACCGACCTTCCCGCCGGACCAGCCGACCGTCGTCGTCTGAGGAGACAGGAACCAGTGTTCGCCGTTCGGGTGACGGCCAGCTCGGGAGTGGCCTGTTGATGGACGTCCGGGACTACTACCAGACGCTCGGCGTGCCGCGGACGGCGACGCCGGCCGAGATCAAGAAGGCCTTCCGGAAGCTGGCTCGCGAGAATCATCCGGACAAGAAGCCGGGCGACAACGTCGCCGAGCAGCGATTCAAGGACGTCAACGAGGCCAACGAGGTCCTGTCCGACCCGGACAAGCGGACGAAGTATGACCGGTTCGGCAAGGACTGGGAAGCGTACGAGCGAGCCGCGAAGGCGAACCCCGGCGGTGGTCGGTCCACGAGCACGGCCGGTGACCCGTTCGGGCCCGGCGGTCCCTTTGCCGGCTATACGGGCTTCGGCGGAACCGGTGGTTCGGGCAGCGGAAACGTGCGCTATGAATTCCGGACAAGCGGCGCCGGATCTGGCGGATCCGGTGGCTTCAGCGAGTTCTTCGAGACCCTCTTCGGCAACGGGGCCGGTGCTGCGGACATCCGCGGGGCGACCCATGGACGCCCTGCCAGGAGTGCGGTGTTCGCCCCGGTCGAGGCGATCGCCGACATCACGCTCGAGGAGGCGTACCACGGCGCGACGCGCATCGTCGAGGTCGCCGGCCGCCGACTCGAGGTGACGATTCCACGCGGCGTGGATAGCGGTAGCCGGGTCCGCCTGACCGGCAAGGGTCCAGATGGACGGGACCTCGTCGTCGTGACGAGGTCCCAGCCTCATCCCGTCTTCACGCGGCGTGGAACCGACCTCGAGCGCGAAGTTCCGGTGACACTCCGAGAGGCCCTTCTCGGGGCGGAGGTACCGGTCCGCACGCTCAAGGGCCGCGTCCTGCTGAAACTCCCGGCCGGCACCCAGACCGGGCGGTCGTTTCGCCTCACCGGCCAGGGCATGCCCAAATTGAAGGGTGGAGGCTCCGGCGACCTGTACGTCAAGGTGCGGGTTGTCCTGCCCAGCCAGCTGTCGGACGAGGCACGGGACGCCGCCACCGCGTTCCTCGAACTCGCCGACCAGCCGGACCCACGAACGTGATCCTGGCCAGCTCGACCAACCCGACAGCACGAACCTGAGAACCGAGACCCATCATGCAGCTCGATCGTTTCACCCAGAAGGCCCAGGAGGCCGTCCTCGCCGCGCAGCAGCTCGCCGAGCGGCTGTCCAGCCCGGTCCTCGATGCCGAGCATCTCCTCAGCGCCCTTGTCGAACCTGATGAAGGCGTCCCGGCCGAAACGCTTCGCCGGCTGGGTGTCGATCTCGGCGCTTTCCGCGGCGAACTCGCCGCGCTGCTCGCCCGGCGGGCGAAGGTCCAGGGCGGTTCGCTCGCGCTGGACCCGCGGGCCAAGCGGGTGGTCGACCGCGCTCAGGAGGAGGCGCGTCGTCTGGGCGACGACTACACCTCAACCGAGCACCTCCTCCTCGGGGTTGCCGAGGTCGGTGGAGAGAGTCAGAAGCTGCTCGACCAGCACGGGGCCAACCGGGAGGCCATCCTCGGCGCGCTCGCCTCCGTTCGGGGCGGGCAGCGCGTCACCTCCCCGAACCCGGAGGGCACGTATCAGGCCCTCGAGAAATACGGCCGTGACCTGACCGCGGAGGCAAGGGCCGGAAAGCTCGACCCGGTGATCGGACGGGACGAGGAGATCCGCCGCGTCATGCAGGTCCTCAGCCGCCGAACCAAGAACAACCCCGTCCTCATCGGCGAGCCCGGCGTCGGCAAGACGGCCATCGCCGAGGGCCTCGCCCAACGAATCGTGCGCGGCGACGTGCCCGAGACCCTCAAGGACAAGCGCGTCGTCTCGCTGGACCTGGGTGCCCTGATCGCCGGCGCCAAGTTCCGCGGCGAGTTCGAGGAGCGCCTGAAGGCCGTCCTCAAGGAGATCAAGGACGCCGAGGGTCGGGTCGTCCTGTTCATCGACGAGCTCCATACCGTCGTCGG
>JANMPD010000251.1:0-4853 GCA_031369685.1 Chloroflexota bacterium
ACCAGGCGCCCCGTGCCCGCGCACCGAAAACCCGCGATCATGTCGTGGAGATCGGTGACGATCGACTCCATGGTCGTTCGGTCGGTGCGAATAGTTTCGGCCGGGTCAATAGTTCGCATGCAGCGAACAATCTATCCTGACCGCCACCTTCCGTCAATGGCTGCCACACCCGGTATCGAAAGGCTGCGCTGATGCGGTTCGCGATGATGATCGAAGCCCAGCAGGGTCTGTCCTATATCGACCAGCTCGCGTTCGTGCGGCGGGCGGATCGAGCCGGGTTCGAGGCCTTCTTTCGAAGCGATCACTACGCGAGCTTTCCGGGTCCGGCTGACGCACCCACGACCGATGCCTGGACGGTCCTGGCCGGCCTCGCCCGCGAGACCGAGCGGATTTCGCTTGGCGTTCTCGTGAGCCCGGTCACGTACCGGCATCCCGGCTCCTTCGTGAAGGTCGTCGGGACGGTCGACGAGATGAGCGGGGGGCGGATCGAGGTCGGCGTCGGGGCCGGCTGGAATGTCGACGACCATCTGCCCCTCGGCATGACATTCCCGGACATCAAGTCCCGGGCCGACCTCATGGAGGACCAGCTGGCTCTGCTCCTCGGATTGTGGACCGAGCCTGACGGCTGGACCTTCCAGGGACATCAGATTCGGGTTGTCGACGGGCTCCTCCGGCCCAAGCCGATCGACGTTCCGGGTCGACCCCGCTCGGCGAATGGGTCGGTCCGACCACGAATCATCGTGGGGGGCAGCGGCTCGGCTCGGTCATTCCGCCTGGCGGCGCGTTACGCCGACGAGTTCAATCTCAATGGATCGTCACCGGCCCGAGCCCGCGCGCAGTACGCGCTGCTCGATCAGGCCTGTCGCGACATCGGCCGCGACCCGGCGACGCTGACCCACTCCGCGATGGTCGGGGCGATGCTCGGCGCCGACCCGGGCGAGGTCGTGCGCCGTCAAACCGGCCTGCTCACCTCGCTCGGCGTGGCGTCCGATGGAGATTCCGATTGGTTCGCGGAGCGACGCGAGCGCTGGATCATCGGGATGCCGGACGAGGCCCGCTCGACGATCCGCGCCTACGCCGACGCCGGCGTGGAGCGAATCATGCTCCAGGACTTCCTGCCGCTCGATCTGGACATGGTCGACCTGATGGGTGCGGAGCTGATCGGCAGGGCCTGAGGACTGGGCCCAGCCCAAACCCGTCAGATGGAACGTTCGAAGACAACGCGCGTGGTCAGGTGGATGGCCTGTCCGGGCTGAATCCAGATGAGGCCATGAGGCTGCCCGGCGAGCAGACGCCGAATCCCCTGCGGGGCATGCGTCTCTGGCTCCACGGCCACCGCGCCGCTGTCGGCGGGACTTGCCGCCACGATGCACAGCCCGGCATCGGAGTCGGCCTCCATCGTCGCGCTGATCCCGACGTCCGGCCAGCGCAGTCGTACCGGAGGGTCACCCAGGTCCAGCCACGTCGCATCGAGACCGCCGGGCATGGGACGCAGCGACCGAAGATCGAACGCACCTGAAACGGCTTCGATCGGGTCGTCGGGGCGCAGGTTCGACGGCAGCACGCGCGCCGCCGCAATTCTCACCTCGATCGGTGCCCGAAACCATGGGTGGAATCCGATGCCACCGGGCATTGGCTGCTCGCTCAGGTTGGTCAGGACCTGCCCGAACGTCACCTCCGCGTGCCCAGGGCCAAGGTCGGTGGCGGTCACTTCCAGCGTCGTCTCGTACGGCCACGGCCAGCCGGTCCCATCGCCGCCCCCGAGGACCTCGAAGATGCCCGCTGCTCGCTCCTGCCACGGGACGAGATAGACCTGGCCGTGGAGGGCCGAACCATCGGGTGCGTTCGATCGGACGTCCACGGTCGACCCACCGACCACGGTCGACACGGGTTGGATCCGATTGCACCATGGCGCCATGACGTAACCACCCCACCCGAACGGCTCGACGAGATGCAGCCGCGGGTCGGTGGGCGTCCGGAGCAGGTCGTGACCGAACACGGTCAGGCGGTGCAGCCGAGCGCCGAGATTCGGCAGCACCTCGGCACGGATCGAATCTGTCGCGATCACGACCAGCCGAGGCGTTTGCTCCAGAATCGAATCGGCCGACACCGCGGTCATGAACCTCCGGGCAACCAGCGGCGGGCAGTTGTCGAGCCGCGTTCGATGATCGCAAACTCGGATGCCTGGACGTGGATCCAGGGCCCGAGCTCGCCGTCCGGCCAGTGGACCCGAATGTCGGCCGAATCCGCGGTGCCGAGACCCAGATGTTGCCAGCCCAGCTGGCCGCCCGCATGCCCACCGCCGATCGTGAGTTCCCGAAGGAACGTCTGATCGCCGATCCGTGCCTCGAGCCAGGCCCCGATCGCATTCCGGTTCGGCCCAGATTGCTCCACCGCAAGGGCCAGCCAATGGCCCATGGCCTTCGGGTTGGCGGCGGTCCCTGACCCCACGTTTCGCCACAGGATCGTGTCTCCCCGGTAGTTCATGAGGACGAGGTCGAGGAGGCCGTCGAGGTTGAAGTCGGCGAGGGCGGCCCCGCGACCCCGCTCGAAGCTCACGATCCCCGCGGCCTCGGCCGCCTCGGTGAACGTCCCGGTCGCGCCCCCGAGCAGGAGGTTGCTCGGATCGCGCCTCGCGTAGTCGAGTTGTGCACCGACGTTGCCCTTCGAGATGAACAGATCGGTGTAGCCATCGTTGTTGACATCGGCAAATTCCGGATGCCAGGCCGTGGATGGCAGCGGATCACCGCCGGTGAACGGCGTGGTCGCCGTGACGCCGCGCTTCAGGGCGATATCGCGGAACATGGGCTTACTCGGCCCAGCGGTCAGGGTCTGCAGCTTGTTGTCACCCTGGCTCGTGAGGAAGACCTCCGGGTACCCGTCCCCGGTGATGTCGGCGCTCGCGATCCCCATGCCCCAGATCTGCATCGCGACCCAGCCGTCGTCGCCTGTGTAGGCGCGCAGTGGCTCCCCCGGTGCCACGCGCCAGAGCTGGTCCATCCCGTCGCTGTAGTAGTGGCGATCGTTCGTGACGCGGAGATCGCGTCGTCCGGAGCGATCCCAGTCGCTGAACAACATCGACAGCGTGCAGTAGCTCGGCCGCAGCGTCGTCGGCACGTCATAGCGGGTGGCGCCGGGGTCTGGCCTGAGGATGGCGCTGTCCGCGCACTCGGCCGTGCTGTCCCCATCGGGACCGATGGTCACGTAGTGACCGACCGCCAGCGTGGGGAGCGTTGACCCCGCCTCCCAGGTCGCGCTGAACGCCGTGGTATCGCCGTCAATCCCGGCCAACCCGAGTTCCTCGTTGGCGCGTTTGAAGCGGCAGTCGCCGACACCCCGAAGCAGGACGTTCTCGCCCGCTCTGAGCACCATGATGTCGATCAGCCCGTCGCCATCTATATCGATCGGATAGGCGCCCATGACACCAGTCAGGTCGGTCGCGGCGTCCTTCACCTCGGAGAAGCGGAGCGATCCGCCCGTGGGGGCGTCATTGCGGTACAGCGATGCCGGGTTGGCCCCGCCGGCGAAATACAGATCCGGCCTGCGGTCCCCATTGCAGTCGAAGACGGCCACGCCTCCGCCGACCTGGTAGAGGTCGGGTCCATCGAAGGGTTGGGCGATGCCGGATACCGCCGTCTCGTCGACGAACTGCGGCGGGCCAGAGGCCACCGTCGGCCCCGCGGTCGGCAGCAGCACCGTCCGACCGGCAGCGAGAATCGCCACCGCGGCGGTGACCCCGACCAGTGCGAGGCCGAACCGCCGACGGGTCACGACCGAACCGTCACGGTGTGGTCGAACCGTTGAAGTACCGCACCGCCAGGGCCAGGGCATCCCTGCCGCACTGTGAACCGAGGATTCGCCCGGCAAAGTCGTCGGCCTGGATGTGGATGCCACCCCAAAGTCGCGACTGGCCGGCCGAATCCGATGCGTCGTAGTAGGTTGCCCACTCGAGCCGGATGTCCGTGGTCGGGCCCTTCTCGAACTTGAGCGACCCGGCCTTGATCGTGTAGCCGCTCACGCCACCCGGGAAGTACGGACTCCCGGTGTACCCCGCAAGGACCTCGGCGCCCGCCCGGCTGAAGGCGCTGTGGCCTGACGCGTAGCCGGGGAACGCGGGAGTCACGAACGTTGGAAGTTGGTAGGGCACCCAGTCGGTCGCCAGGATCCAGCCCACGCCGCCGACGTCCGCCTTCGGGTCGGTCGGATTGCCCCGCCACGCGCGGATCGCAAGGTGACCAACCGCGGCCTGCAGGACCGCATGGCGCTGGCCGGGTGCCGAACTCTCGGGGGTGATGACCTCGATCAGTCCGGGGACGAGCGGCAGTCCCTCGGGGTTGTAGGCCGGTCCGCCCGGGTCGCTCGACTGGCCCAGGCTGCCGAGGTATCGAATGAGGGAAATCGGCCGGCTGGAGTCGTAGTGGCCCTTCAGGCCCCAGGCGGCAATGGCAGCGTCGTGCACGGCCCCATTGAGCGCGAGATAGAGCTTGACGTCCCACTCGAGCCGGCCGACCTGCGGTCCGGTCCCGCCGATCTGGAGGTTCGGGTCAAGCTCGTCCGACACGAGGTTGGCGAGCACGTTCCAGTGGCCCGGGGGCGTCTCGGACTTCGGGCCATCGGCCCAGAACTCGGCCATGATCCGCCCGAAGTCGGCGCGCTTGACGATATCGGACGGGTACGGCGCCCCGGTTGCGGGATTGATCGGGTTGCCCTGTCCGTCGTTCGCGCCGAGGCTGTTGTCACCACGCGCGCCGGGCGAGATGTCGATGGTGGTCGGGTCCGCCGGATCAAGATAGCTGCTGTCGCGGATGACCTCGACGAGTTCGTTCTTCAGTTCCTGATCCGTGGCTGGGTCA
>JANMPD010000253.1:0-5015 GCA_031369685.1 Chloroflexota bacterium
ATCGGTCGCCCCGCAGGTTCGGACAGTTGCCGAGATCATCAACCCACGGCACGTCGAGCACTTCGAGCGCGCCCGGGTCGACGAGATGCTCGTGACCTCGAGGCTGGCCTCACGACTCCTGGCACGCTCCGCGCTCTATCCCGGACTCACCGGCCTGGTCACCGACATCGTCTCGGGCGGTGGTGGTTCCGAGCTGTATCGCGTGGAGTTGCCCGGGTCCTACCTCGGTCTGACCATCGACGAGGTCAGCGGACGCCTGCGGAATGAGCATCGCGCCACGCTGCTGGCCGTGAGCCGCGGGACCAAGACCTTCGTCAATCCAGCCGCCGACTTCCGGGTGGCCGATGACGATGATTTGCTCGTTGTTGCCGAATCGCTCGGGACCCTGGCGCCGCTGCGACCGAACCGCGCGATGGCCCTGGCCGGCCAGCCGCATCTGCACGAGCACGGGCATGACCACGCGCACGAACCCGCCTGAGCCGCGCGCGAACGATACGGAGGGTCGTGAGCCGGTATCAATGTCCTCGGGGGGTAGTAGATAACGCGTTTCGAAGTTGCCGCGAGGCGGTCGGTCTGCCGCAAACGCCTATGGGATGCGGATCGTCACACCGCTGTCAGAGAAAGTTGGCGAACCGCCCACGACGGCCTCATGACATCTCGCTAGCCTGAGACCTTCGAGACCGCCTTTCTCGCATATCGCACTGTCGTTCGACATGCGGGCGCGTAAGATCAGGGCAAGAAGTGCTGGCGTGTCAACGTGGTTGAGTTGACCGAGCGCGGCCGCCGCGATGACGTTCGGGTCGATATTCAGGGCCAGCCTGCAGGCCTCGGAGAGCTGTTGGCTTGTCCCCAGCCGCGCACAGGCGCGGCCGTCCGCGTTCACATCGAGGTGTTCCGTCGTCCCGTCAGAGTGGATAACCTCAATCGTATAGGCCTGTCTTGACATCGAGAAGAGCGGCCGCGCGTGCTCGACCCGAACCACCGCGAGAATGGCCAGTCCGAGCACGCAGCCAGCCGCGAGCCCTTTAAGGAATGATCGCACCACTCATCGACACATCAGTGAAGATTGTTACTTCATCGCTGCTGGTGATCACGCACACGACCCCATTGAGCTTTGAGACGGACGCCCGAACGCTGACGCCTGTCGAATCAAAACCGTCCCTGAAGACGACGACGTGCATGGGAGACTCGGAGGCCGCGAGATCCGGGGCCATTCCCATGGCCGGGAAGTACTTCCAAATTTCTCGTGCGGCTGCAATATCGAACTCGGAGACCACGACATTTGTTGGATTCCACGCGCCACAGTGTTCGGCTCTTTGGTCGAATGCTGAAGCGGCGATTGGAGCTGCGCCTAGGGTCAGGGTGAGACCCAGTACGCCACCAGCAACCCGCAGTCGAGCTGGCCTCGTCCACACCGTCTTCATCGCTCCGTCGTCCAGATGTAGAACCCCGAATTGCCCTGTACCGCGCAGTACCAGGGCGCTCCCGAGCCCCCGTAACCGCAGCTTACTGAGGGCGTCGTCACAAACGAGCCATTCTCGGAGTTGGTGTAGCTCAAGAGTAGGACTCCCTGCTGAGTGCTCTGAGTCCCTCCAAGCTGATCGCCATAGTCCCAGATCTCGCCAAACCAAACTGCCGTCTTAGGGGTCCAGCAGAGGCTCGACTCGGGGAAAGTTCGTAGGATCGTCGAGTCGGCGATGAACTCCCACTGGTTATTGTGGTGGTAGACCTTCATAATGTGGTCTGCGTACGTGTACCCGCTGTGCTCCGTGGCGACTGGCAAGCGATTCTGCCAACCCGCGCAGCGGGGTGTCGTATTCGTCAGTCCGACACCCGAGTAGTAGTGCATCCCGCCGCTGCACTGAACCGGCGCGCGGCAGTTTCCGACGCCGACTTGGATAATGTCGTTGAACCCACCACTCAGCGGTTCGATATTCGAGAAGACGAACGTACCATCAGTTTCGATCCCGTTGGGCGGATCGCACCGGATGAGCGTATACCGGAGGATTTTCCCTGAGACCCGTGCTTTTGATAGGCGTCCTGATATGTTACGCCGCGCCAGCGGTTGTAGTTCAACCCTGAGACGCACGCGCTCGCGCCGTCCGCGGCAACTGGACCCGGAAAGGCCAAGAGCGCAGCCGCTACCACGACGTTCGCCAAGCGAGCGAGTATTCTCCGCATGGCTCGAAATCCCCCTCCCTCGCGCGCGCCCGACAAGTAGTATGTTCGCCCTGTCACTTGCGTCAAGGGGAAACTTTCCAGGCTGCTACGGCGGGCATGGATCTGGGACTTCCGTCAGCGGTGTCAAAGAGTTTGCGATTCCATCGCGTATGTCAGGGGCTACGAGTCTGTTCTTGGCGATGATGACCGTGTGGTTTCCGTCAAATGGCGCGAACCGGCCAAGCTCCTCACATGATTGCGTCAGTATCAGAACAAATGGACGAGTTTCCGAGAGATAGTGCGGCCCCAGCCCAATGCTGTTTGGGGGAACGGCCCAGGTGGCTGTCTTACCCCCGCCGACTACCCTCAATAGGTACGCTTCCTGGTCGTTATTCTCGACGGCTACCGTCGTAGTTGAGCTACAGGCGGCCAAAACGAGGGTAGCGACGACGGACAGGGCGGCTGGGACCCCACCTCGCAGTTTTAGCGGACTGCGTGCTCTATCAACCCCGAGCGGTCTCCACATCAAGGTCGAGACCGGTTGCGGGTCCAGTCGCTGGTGGAGCGTGCAGTCATGAACCCTCCTCGACGTGCCAGCACAGAGGCAGATAGTAGAGCTGAAATCCTGGGAGCGGAAGCAGCAGAAGAGCCCGACATTGCCGTTGCAGAGCGTTCCGAAGTTGCCGTGGCATGCGGCGAACCAGGGCCTCAGCCTTCCTCCATATCGATTATGCGGACGACGCTCCGCCACTCGGCCAGCCATTCGTCGAACGTAACTGGCGGCCCGTCGTTCAAGTAGGTTCCGGCCAGGGTCTTGAAGTCACTGCTGAATTCGGTTTGAGCCGCCGCGACAAATTCGTCGACGCCACATTTCTTGATGATCCCGATCTGGCGGAGGTATGCGTTTGCGAGGCTCGTCGTCACGGTCATGACGTGACTTGCTCGCACCGCGCGCGACTCGTTTCCGACTGCCTCGGGCCCTCGGTAGATCGTGAGCAAGCGATCGTTGAGCTGGCGCCCGGTCTCCCGACCGACTGCCTGGCAATCGGCACCGGCGAAGGTCGGTCGATTCGCGTCGCAGCCACCCAGTTGGGCGTCGATCCCGTCGCAGCCGGAACTCGTCGGTGATCCGGCGCCGGACAGCGCACAGCCGGCCACGATTGCCGTCAGGGCGACCAGCAGGAACACCGCTCGCCAGATCACGCTACGTGGGCTTCGCACAACTGTCTCCTTTTGAGGCTGGTCCTCGGGCAACGCGACCCTGTCGCCCGAGGCACTAAACCTGCTCTAGCAGCTCGATGGTCCCGCTATGTAGCCGCTCGATTGACCCAATACTGCCTCACCCGCGAACTGGTCGGTCCCCGTCTGGGTGGTAATGATCGCGCTACCGAAAAGACCAGTCCTCGTGGTGTCCGGGAGGGCGCCGATCATCGACGACTGCTCGCCTGGTCGACGCTCTCGCCGTTCAGGTCGACCCGACCCGGAGGCCGTGAAGCCGCCAGGGACCGTTCCCCACATCGCCAACTCGCGAACGCGCCTCGCGGGCGCGCCTCTAGGTGTTGGCGCTTCCGCCGACGAGGATCGCGTCGAGCGGGATCGGACTCGAGGTCACGATCCGGACGACTCGGGGAACGCCCACGGCGGTGCCGCCGCCAGGGAAGCCGCGGTCGGCGTGTAGCTCAAGGCGCAGGAGGTAGCCGTCCTGGAACAACTTGAACGAGAGCGCCGCGTCGTGGGCCGGGCCCCCGAACCAGGTGATGAAGAAGGCGTTCGGATCGGTCGGATCCTCCCGGATTGATGGCTCACCCCAGTCATCGAACGTGTCGAAGGGCATCGACTCGATCCCGGTCACCAGGCCTGTCTCATCGTTCAGGACCACGGGATACGGAGCGCCATCATCGGAGAACTGGCGAACCGAAGAAGGATCCGAACACGCCGCGACCACGAAGGCAACGAGGAGGGCGACGGCGACGAGTACGGCGACGGCAATGCGACGCACCGGATTGGCGTGCCCAGACCGCCGACTATCTCCGATCATCTGCGTCAACTCCGCGGCGCCGGAACCTCGGATTCCGGCTGGGTGACATCCACCACTTCAGCGTGGAGCACCGCGACGAGATGGCCCGGCGCCAGGTGCAGGTTAACGCCGAACGCACCGCCGCCGATCGCAGCAGCGATGGCATCGAGGGCAGGGGTCGCGTCGGGTTCGGTCACGCGACAATCCTGGTCGCCGCTAGACTCGGACCGATGAGTGATGCGTTGACCAACCCGCACACCGATCCCTCGAGTAGACCGAAGGTTCGTCCGGGGACCGCGGACGGCCCACAACCCAGCTCGGCCGCCGCGCGACCCAGCTCGGCCGTCCCGAGCATGCGCCGGCGGATCGGGTTCATCTCGACGCGCTTCGCCGGAACGGATGGCGTGTCGCTGGAGACCGCAAAATGGGCGACGACCCTCGAGCGCATCGGGCACACGTGCTACTACTTCGCGGGCGTAACTGACCGACCGCCCGAACGCAGTCGCGTGGTTCCGGAGGCGTTCTATCGCCATCCTGACATCGATGCCATCAACCGGCGTGCATACGCCGGGGAGTGGGACGCGAACGGCCGTGAACACGATACGACGGGGAATCCTCAGAACGTGCCCGGCGCGTCCCTCTCGATCCACACACGGCCTCCGGAGGTCAGCTTACGCATCCATGAGCTCCGCGAGGGGCTGAAGACCGAGCTGTACGCCTTCGTGGCGCAGTTCGAGCTGGAGCTGTTGATCATCGAGAATGCGAGCGCGATTCCGCTGAACCTGCCCCTCGGCCTCGCCATCGCCGAGTTCGTCGCAGAGACCGGTATGCCGGTCAT
>JANMPD010000258.1:0-4308 GCA_031369685.1 Chloroflexota bacterium
GCGGCGCATGGCCGATGAGGTCATGAGCCGCGCGCCAGGGCACCGGCTCGTGATGAACGACGCTTACGTCTACGCCTACCAGACATTCAGCGGCTGGGAGCACACTGACGCCGGCAGCTTCAAGGCGACCGCCGAGGAGCCCGTGCCAGGCGAGTGGCGTTGGGTCGGGGACAAGAGCCCTTGGGCCGCGGACGTGGTCGAGGTCATAGCGTCCGCGTTCTATGCCTACATTCTCGAAACGGCGTTTGCCACTATTGGAGACGCGAAGGGCGCGGCCATCGCCCGTGGCGTTCGCGATCAACTCATGGATGAGTTCGAGCATCCGCCGGTGAGTAACACCGAGATGAGCGACCATGAGGCGCCCGAAGAGTGACCAGCCGGGACGCTCCGTGGGGGAGGCTTTACCGAGGCGACCTGAAGAGCGGGTTCGCCTACCCAGTGCGAGCCGCTGAGGTTGCCGACGCACTTCGGGCCGCGCGCGCCGAGATCGGATCACTTTCGTTCATCGTGGACAGGTCCCAAGGCCGATCGGGTGAGGGATCACTGCCAGGCGCCCTGCTGGTCTATGCGGACTACCAGGAGCGTCGCGATCTCCCGTTCCAGGATGGCGGAGGCAGCCTTGCGGTCTACGGAGTGGCGGCTGGTCGCCGAGCGGAAATCCATGCGCTACTGGTCGACGAGGCTCTCCCAGTGGTGGCAGGCTGGCTCGCCGCGGCAATGGCGCGCGACGAAACGTGGCGCGAGATGCGCCACGAGCGGAGGGTCGTTCTCGGCCAGGGAGGGCTATCCATCGAGGACCGCGAAGGCGGCCACTGGAGCACCATGGGGCGCTCGTAGGGGCCTGTCGACCCGGATTCCGTCGGCTACCTCGTTGTGATGGTTCGCGGGCTGCTCCTCAGAGGGTCCATTGTCGATGCCGTCACCGGCGATCCGTCTCTCGCGGCAGGCCCGATCTGGTCGCTGTTCGAGCCGGCGCCGGCAGTCCAGAAGGCGCTGCTCGGGTCGGAGAGGTTCTGGAACCGGCAAACACCTGGCGTGTGGCGCTCGTCAGGTTGGCGCTGTCCGGGGTCCTCGATAGCACGCGGCTCGAGCGGGAGGCGATGACCGCCGCCGAGGATCCGAGGATGGGTCCCGGGCACCGCGCCTGGTATCGCAGGATCCCAGCGGTCTTGCGCGATCCGGCATCGCTGCCGTATCCGCCGGATCACGGCGCACCCCTTCGGGAAACCAACTCGATCCTCTTATTAGGACTTGATCGCCCCTACCACGCAAGTCAGACAGCCCGTGTGGCCTCCAGGAACCTCTGCGGAGGTGGCGTGCTGGGCTCAGTCGAGAATCGCCACGTCCGCGACCTTGGTGGCCACTTCCCCCAACGACGATTCGGCAGTGCTCAGCCCGGAGCGTGCGGCCAGCAGCGGGCTCACGTCCCGCAAGGCCTCGAACGTTGTGCCGTGCGCGACCGGGATGACTCGGTCGGTTGCGAGTAGTGCGGACAGTTCCTTATCCGCGACTCCCTCCGAGTCGATGCTCTTGAGCAGCGCCGGGGTCACCAGCACGACGGCAGCCCGCGAGTTCCTCAGCCCCTTGTCGATCTGGCGGAGCAGCGATGTGCCCAGCGGCACGTCCTTCTCGCTGAACCAGACCCTCACGTCAAGGCCAACCGAGAGGTCGTAGAGCTCGAGAGCGGCTCCCTTGCGATCGTCCCATGCATGGCAAAGGAACAGGTCACGACGGTCGGGGTCGGTCTGGCCGATCCGCAGGACCTCTTTGCGTACCGGGTTGAGCGTCTTGTACTCGCTCTCCGAATACGTGACGGACGACCGACGCGCCCGGCTCGAACTGCTGCGGCCGCCAGCTCCGCCGGACGACACGCTGGCGTAGCTGGGGTGGCGTCGGGGGGACGGCGTGGTGTAGACAGGCGAGGAGTAGGAGCCACGTCCATAACTCCCATAACCCCGGTACCGTCCTCCGTGAACAGGGCAATCTGCTCCGCCGCCGCGAATGTGACCTCGAACCGGTGCGGTGCATTGCATCATGGGCAAATCATACAAACACGGCCCGACATCCGATCGAACCCATTGGCCGTCCGCACGGACGGAACCGAGCGCTCTGAGCGTTCGTGGATGGAGCGTACCTGCGGTGTGGCTGTGGTGGCGCGCTTGACTACCCGGCGTCCCGCGTCTTTGGGCGAGCAGAGCCGGCGGTCGGCTGCGACGCGGCGGCATACCATGCGAGCGGGTCGGGCGCTTTGCTTTCCGAGCCCCCGAGTCCGTCCGGGGGCGCCACAGGCGGGTCAGTTCTGGTGGAGAAGCTCCATGACCGGAGCCATTGCCTCCAGCGCCGCGGGCGTGGGCGGCCAGAGGACCACCTCGAGCTGCGTGAAACCGGTATCAAAGAATGACCGGAAAGCGTCCGCGATTTCCTCGGGCGTGCCGCGAACCGGAACACCGATCACGTCGGCGGCCCCCGTGACGGCCGTGGGCTCGACGACAATCCCTGCCGACCGACCGATCGTGGCGGGATCCCGGCCGGCGGCATCGCATGCCGCGAGGAGCGCTTCGAGCCGGGGTCCGAATTCCGTAAACGCAGCTTCACGCAGATAAGCCGCAGATAAGCCGCAGATAAGCGGTCCCCGCTAGTGTCTGGGGCGGACGCGCATCCCAGTCCTGTCGCTGCCTGTCCATCACGACCATTGACGCGAGCGGCGTGCCTCACTCCGAGAGCGTGACCCGGTACCTAGGTTCCAAGACCGATCAGATCGCGCAAGCTCCCAAGGCCGATCGGTCCGGCAATGACGTCGTCCTCAACACGGCCAGGACATATGAGGGTGCCTCCGCCGGAACGGTTGACGCCCAGCGCGGCCACATTTCCCCGCAGGTCGGGACCAACTGCACCAACTACCACTGGGAGGATCTGGACTACAGTTGGGCCTATACGAGAATGGGGAGCCTAAATAGCGCCGGCGACACGGCACAGGTTCAGCACATCTACGGCACGAGTTCGGACATCTGGGTCGATACCGCATTCACGCTGTCAGACGGCAGTTGGGGCCTGTCTGCGGCCACGCACTCGGGGGAAGGCATCGGATCTGAATTCGGCGTCAGTGCACTCTCGAACTTTCACTGGGGCATCTACGTTCCGATGGATTATGTCGAGAGTTACTTCTACGCCGACTGCTACGAGGGACACGTGTATCAGAATCACGCTGAGGTACGGCAGATCGGATACCACGACGGCCGGAACCTGACGTACTCGATCGTGGTCAGCCAGCCCGCCCGAGACAAGAGTCACTCGGAGTGGGCGCTACAGTCTGGGCCTGGGACCACGTACAGCAGGATCATCTCGTCGTTCAAGAAGTACAGCGCCGCAGTTGTCATGTTCGGCGCCTCGCTGGGATCCTCCAGTGGCGCGTCTTCGTACTCCAAGCAGTCCTGGCGGTTCGGGACGGGGCAGACTTGGCATTATCTCTATGGTGCCGGGATCTCCTATAAGACCGCTCCGATCATCTACGCAAGCAACTCCTGAAACGATGACCGAGCCGCGAGCCCACAAGCCACCAGCCTGTCGGCTCGCGGCTCTCCTCGTCCTTGCCATGGCAGGCGGCTGCCAGCCCCCCTCCCATTCGACCTACTTTCCGCAGGACTCTTCAGCGGCGCAAAGCATCTCTGCGGCAAGCGGCCTCAAGGTGTATGCCGGCATAGCGAACCTTGACATCGCGCCTGGGGATGTGGTGCTGTTCCAGTCCATCGAGACTTCGACGCCGGGCGTTCGCGGCCTCGTCGGACGGCTCCGCGAAACGAACGCCGCGATCGGCATGGCCAGAGAATCGGACCTGACGGACTCGGACCTCGCTCCATATCACGATCTGGGCGGGACATTTTCGGCCGGGGATGGGGCGATCGGCATCCTGATCGAGTTCACGATGCCGACGGGCCAGGTGGACATCACGACCCCCGTGCTTGTCTTCAGCGTCAATGGGGGTCCGGCGCAACGAGAGCCGATGCTGATGAACCTCCGGGCCTGCCCGGCCTCGATCGACGAGTGCCCTGGTCCCGAGCCGCCGGCGCTACGGGATTGATTGCGTGATTGGCGGGCATGCTTGACTGCGCTCGACTCGCTACCCATCGAACCAGTCTAGCCCGTCGCTCCGCGCGTCGGCGCCAAGTGCGACCGGCCCGACCCGTAAGTGCCCGCAGTGCGCCGAGCAGTGCTGGCCGAGGCAAAGGTGTGCCGGTACTGCGGCACGGCCCTCGAGCCGGTGGAACACGGGGTTTGGGCTGGAGACGCGTCGGATCAGCCCCTGTCGCC
>JANMPD010000262.1:0-4425 GCA_031369685.1 Chloroflexota bacterium
GGGCACGGGATGTCGGTCCTCCTCGAAGACCTGAAGACGAAGAAGGAAGAGGGCTACATGGCTCTGCAGCGAAAGGAATGGGACGGCTCGGACATCCCAACCAAGAGCCACCACCTCTTCACCGGCGTCCCGTACCACCAGCACGTGGGCCAGGAATACGGCGCCACCCGCCTGAGCGAGGACATGGACGAACACCTCGAGATCTCAAAAGTAGTTTAGAAATGGATCCTCCCCGCGATGCGGGGAGGTGGCGCGGAGCGCCGGAGGAGGCAGCTACTCCCAAGCCGCGCCCGACGGGGTTTTAGACTTGGTTCGAGAGGGGTGATGGTTCTCTATCCGTTCCGGTATCTCCGGTGGCTTTTTTCGAACCTCCGAAAAGGGCTGAGCCGATCACCGGAGTACGTGATCTTCCTGATCGAGGGCGACCTCCCCGCCCTGCCTGACCCACCGATCCCGCGATGGCAGCGCTTCTTCTCGAGCCCGGGAGGGAGCATCAAGGACCTCAGCGGCAAGTTCGACCTCATCGCACGCGAACCCAGGACGAAAGGCGTGGTGCTGCACCTGCGCCCCGTCCCGATGTCCATGGCCACGTTGCAAGACCTGCGCGAGCTCGTGGCCAAGCTCCGCGCCGCGGGCAAGCGAGTGGTGGCGTGGGCTCCCTTCTACACGAACGCCACCTACTACCTCGCCTGCGCCTGTGACGAGATCCTGATGATGCCGTCGGGATCGATCCAACCTCTCGGCTTTTCGACCACGGGCATGTTCCTGGCCGACGCGCTGGCGCGCTACGGCCTGGAAGCTGACTTCATTCAGATCTCGCCCTACAAGTCAGCCGCCGACGTCCTGACCAAGTCGAAGATGTCCGACGAGCTCCGCGAGCAAGTCACCTGGCTCCTCGACTCGCAGCACAAGGAGCTCCTTTCAGCCATCGCCGAGAGCCGGCGGGTCGATGAGAAAGGCGCGGCCGAGATCATCGATGCATCTCCGTATGTGGATGACTCAGCAGTCGCCAAGAAAGCCGTGGACCGCATCCTCGCGGAGGAGGAGCTCCCCGACCACCTGGGCGCAAACGGTGGCCGCGCCGACATCGCCACCTGGGAGCAGGCGCGACGGAGGCTCAAGACCAAACCTCCGACCTTAGGCCGCGGCAGCTACGTCGCGATCCTCCGCATCGAAGGCGTCATCGTCGACGGACGCTCCGAGCGCCTGCCGGTCAAACCGCCGATCGACATTCCTTTGGTGAGCGCCCCACGGGCCGGCGACCTCACCATCGTCCAGCTCGCGCGGCGGGTCGCGGCCGACAAGCGCGCCGCCGCCGCCGTCCTCTACATCAACTCCCCGGGCGGATCCGCCACCGCGTCCGAGGCGATGCGCCAGGCCCTCGACCAGATCAACGCGCGCAAGCCCTTGGTCGTGGCGATGGGCCCCGTCGCGGCCTCTGGTGGCTACTGGGTCGCGACGCCAGGACGCTGGATCGTCGCCAGGCCCGGGACTCTGACCGGCTCGATCGGCGTGCTTACAGGCAAGGTAGTGACATCGGGCCTGTTCGCGAAGCTCCACGTCAACCGCGAGACCATCTCATTCGGCAAGCACTCGACAATCGGCAATCCCGACAAGCCGTTCTCTAAGGAAGAGCGCGACTTGGTCAAGCATGAGATCGACAGCATCTACGAGCTCTTCCTCGACGTGGTCGGGCGCTCTCGTGGCATGGCCCGTGGCGAGCTGCACCCGATCGCGGCCGGAAGGGTTTGGACCGGCCGGCAGGCTCTCGAGCGCAAGCTCGTCGACGAGATCGGCGGCATCGAAGCGGCTTTGCGAAAAGCGAGAACCCTGGCCGGATTGAAAGACAGCACTCCCGCACGAGAGATCCAGCCGCCCCGAAGGATGATCCCGCCCCGCGCTCTCGAGGGCGTCGCGGGCTACATCGGCTGGGTGCTGGAGGGAGTTGCCCTCTTGAACCGGGCTCCGGCGCTTGTGGTAATGGACTACGTGACCGAGGAGGCGCGTTGAACGCGGTGGATCAGGGATTGTCGGGGCGCGCGCGTGATGACGATTCGGATTGGGTTAGCAGGGACCGCGGGTGCCTCCCCATGTCCAATGGCGGAACTGCATCTCTCCAGAAAATCCGGACCCAACGCCCCCTGACTCGTTTGAGAAGCGAGTTCTTGCGCTCCGCGGTGAATGTTCGCGGCGCTGTGAGCGACTTCATCACGGCAACGACGTAGTCCCCTTCTCGGGTCCATATCGAGTAGGTCTGCAGAAAGTCAAGGTAGAGTCCCGCTGCGTACGAGCTTGCCAGCAAGCCATCTGCATGGACTGGCTGGTCGATCACCTGCAGGACTTCGGGCTTGTGCTCGTGCAGCCATTGCAGATAGAGCGGATTGGGGTAGTTCAGGAGAACAAACCCGCCTGGCGCGAGCCACTTGGCGATGCGTTTGAAAAGCCGTGGATGGCTATCGATGGGAATGTGTTCGATGACGTCCGGGAGGGCGATCACATCGAAGACTCCGTCGATTTGGATGTCGAGCACATCGCCTGCGGCGAAGTGGATATTGCGAAAACTCGAAAGACGGTCCCTCGCGGCCTCGATGCTTTTCGGGCTGAGGTCGGTCGCCATGATCGAGCCCGATGGACCGATGGCGTCGGCCAACAGGTGAGTCAGCGTCCCGATTCCGCATCCGATCTCCAGTGCCCGTTGCCCGGGGCGAAGTCCGAAGTGACGCAGCCAGCCCGCGATCGCGTGATGGCGATCGTTAATGCCAACCGCGACCATCCGCCCAACATAATCGTCGTAGAAATTCCGGATGACGGCCATGAGAGCTCGATACTAGGTTAATCCGGGTTCGGGTATCTCAGGGAGTGAGTGGCGGGAATCTCCAGGGCTGCCGCTCGCGCACCATCTCGTAAACGGCGCTGACGATGGTCTCGCGATTAGGTTTGGTGAAGTAATCCCCATCTGGCCCGTAGGCGGGGCGATTGGGTGACGCGGCGAGTGTGCGCGGCGCCGAGTCGAGGTGCCACCAACCCTGTTGCACCTCGAGGACCTGCTGCATCATGTAAGCCGAAGCGCCTCCCGGCATGTCCTCGTCGAGGAACAACACCGCGTGCGTCTTCTCCAGCGATCGGACTATCGACGTGTTGAGGTCGAACGGGTTGAGCGTCTGGACGTCGATGACCTCGGTCGAGACGCCTAGATCCTGAAGCACCTTCGCCGCCTCGAGGGCGATCGCGCAGAGCGCGCCGTACGTGACCACTGTTACGTCGGTCCCTTCGATAAGAACTTCGGGCACGCCCAGCGGCACCGTGAAGTCGCCGATGTTGTCGGGCACGCGCTCCTTCAAGCGATAGCCGTTGAGGACTTCGATCACGAGCCCTGGATTGTCGCCCCGGAAGAGCGTGTTGTAGAACCCCGCCGCCTGCGTCATGTTTCGGGGCACTGCGACATAGATGCCCCGGATTGCGTTGAGCACCACAGCCATCGGCGACCCGGAATGCCAGATGCCGACAAGGCGATGTCCCTTGGTCCGAATGACGACTGGCGCCTTCTGGCCGCCAACGGTTCGCCAGTGGAGGCTGGCCAGGTCGTCAGACGCTGTCTGCAGCGCATAGAGGAAGTAGTCGAGGTACTGGATGTCGCAGATCGGGCGAAGCCCGCGCATCGCGGCGCCGATCGACTGGCCGAGAATCGTCGCCTCGCGTATCCCCGTGTCGGTTACGCGCAGCTCGCCGTATTTCGCCTGGAGTCCCTCGAACACGAGGTTTACGTCGCCCAGCTTGCCGACATCCTCGCCGATGACGAAGAGCCGCGGGTCGCGCGCGAAGTTGGCGTCGAAGTTGCGAAGCAGAACCTGCCTCCCATCGACCATCGGCGCCTTCTCCGAGTATTCCGCCGGCACCACCCGCACTTTCAACGGCGATTGCTCCGAGCGGCTGTACACGTGTGAGTTGTAGCGCTCGAGGTTCTCTCGCTGATACTCCTCGACGAACTTCGCCAGCTCCGATCGCTCCGGCGAATCCGTGCCGCGAAGGTCGTTGAGGGCACGAGTGGCGCTGGAGATAACAAGGGAGCGCGTCAGCTTGGTCGTCTCGGCCAGCGTGTTGGAAACGTCTTCGATCTCGGGGGAGTCGGAGCCTTTGAGCAGGCCCACCAGGCGGTCGCGCTCATCGCGGATCGGCGACTGGAACGCCTCCCAGGCGAGGTCGCGCGCAGCCTCCACCGCTTCCTTGTCGGCAGCTTCCCAGCCTTCGATCTGCGACTCGGCCGCGATGCCGGACTCGATTATCCAGTCGCGCATTCGCGCGACGCAGTCGAACTCCTTCTCGAAGCGCAGGCGATCTTTCGACTTGTAGCGCTCGTGGCTGCCGCTCGTGGAGTGGCCCTGCGGCTGGGTGAGCTCGGTGATATGAAAGATCGCCGGCTTGTGC
>JANMPD010000095.1:0-4145 GCA_031369685.1 Chloroflexota bacterium
CAACTTCGTGACCCTCGACGAGCTCCTGTCCGAGATCGGCGTCGACGCGGCCCGCTGGTTCTTCGCCAGTCGTGGCGCGAACATGAACATCGACTTCGACATCGAGCTGGCCAAGAAGCAATCGAATGAGAACCCGGTCTACTACGTGCAATACGCCCACGCCCGGATTGCGTCGATCCTTCGGAAGGCCCGCGAAGTCGGCCTGGGTGCCTCCAGCGAGCTGATCGGCGTCGCCGCCGGTGGGCCCGAGGGGGCCCTGGCACGCGTCGTGGTTCGCTACCCCGAGGTCGTCGAAGATGCCGCCGCGGGGCAGGAAACGCAGGGCGTCACCACGTACGCCACGGAACTGGCGACCGCGTTCCACGCCTTCTACCGGGATGCGAAGGTCGTGGACGCAGCGGATCCGGTCACATCGGGCCGCCGGATTGCCCTGGTCCAGGCCACGCAGGTGACCCTGGCGAATGCCCTCGGGCTCCTCGGGATCTCCGCCCCGGATTCGATGTAGCGGGGCGGGTGACGTCGCCCGTCAGTCGATGATGACTCCCGGGCCGAGGACGAGCCGGAGAAGGATGGTCTGCACGGTCGCGTCGTCCGGACCGACGCTGGACCGGATCACCGTGGCCACGCGCGAACCCGATCGGGTCAAGATCGCATCCAGGTGGAGTCCCGTGACGGAGGCGCGTGCCGCAGACTCGAAGGCCTGCGCGTCCTCGGCGCTGTCCCAGGCCGTCGTCCAGACTGCCGCGGTGGCGCCGCCGGGACCGTCCATGAGGACGAGGCGATCGCCGCCCCAGCCCTCGGCCGCCATGCGGGCAACATCACCTGCGACGCCGCCTTCGCGCAGCCAGACCCGCGTCTGCAGTTCGCCGAACGTGTCCTGCGCGGTCGCGGTCCAGCCGGCACCGAACTGCGTGGCGAGATCGGCCGGGATCGCGAGCCGGACCGGCACCAGCGCCGCCGCTGAGCCACCTCGATGCAGGATCTGCTCGGTCGTGGTCGGCGGATCCTTGTAGGCAGCATTGACTGACGCATACCCACCCTCCGCTTGGAGCTGACCCGCGAAGGTGGCCCCTGCCTGATAGGGAAAGAGCGATGTCTCCAGGAGGATCCGCGGGGTTCGCGCGAGGACCGCGAGCATCGCCGGGTCGGCGGCCTCGGCGGCGACTTCCCCCAGCTGCACTGGCGTCAGGTTCGCCACCATCCACGCGGACTGCGCGCTCACGGCGTCGCCCTCGACCAACGACAGGATCGCGAGCACGCGATCGGAGTCGTCCTTGATCGTGTCGAGGCCGAGCGAGCCGAGATCGAAATGCTTGTCCTGGAGTTCGTGGGTGAACTCGTGGGCGTAGGTCACCTCCTCGATCGCGCCGAGCGCACCGTCCCGGCTCACGATGAACAGCTCCTTGACGGTCGGGTCGTAGTAGCCGATGACCTGGCTGCCCTGGAGCTCGAGGTAGATCTGGGCCAGTGAAGCGTCGCTCGGCAGGAGCCCCATCACCTTCATGAGCCGTTCCGACTTCGCGATCTCCGCGGGCGGATTCGACGTCTCGAACTCCTTGGCGATGTTGGCGACGAGCGTTGGCCCATCGATCACGACCGGTTCGACCCGGTCCGGAGCGTCGAGTTGGCGGATGGCGCTGACCTGGGTGGCAATCGTTCGATAAATCGCGTCGGCGTCCGGCGGGGCGGTCGCCGGTTGGCTCGGACCGGCGGACGGCGAGGCCGTCGGCGCGGGCCCACAGGCGGCGATGAGCACACCGAGAATCACCGAGAGGCTCATCCCCCGAGTGCGAGACGGCTGAGAGCGGGCTCGTCGTTCGGCCATTGGCCGGGAAGCTACCGCCGTTCGGGCAATTCGCTCCCCAGCCGTTGGTCCCGTGCGGCCCCGTCCGATCGGCAGCCCGATCCGATCGGCGGGCCGGTCCGATCGGCGGCCCGTTCCGATCGGCGGCCCGATCCGGAGCCCTTCCCGAATGTCAGTTTCTTAATCGAGTCCTGCCTCGTGTCTGAACCGAGAGTCCCTAGTGTTTGGAGCGGACCGAACCCTCGAGGTTCCATCCTCCCTCCCTCCGACCGGGGGCGCCAATTGGGCAGGCGTCTCCGGTCTTTCCTTTTCCCGGCGGCTTTCCGCACCCCGGCGGGTGCAAACGCGGCGTGAAGCGCCGTGTGTCAGAATCGGGTCGATGGAGATCACCTGGTACGGGCGGACATGCATCCGCTTCAAGGGCCGCGACGCCGTGGTCGTTGCCGACCCCTATGCGGTCGTCGTGGGACCGACCGGCCGCGGGGTCACCGGCGACATCGTCACCTACAGCCATCCTGATGATGAGCCGCTGCCCAAGGCCAAGGGCAAGCGATCGCGGGACGGCGGGACCGTGATCCCCGCGAGCCTCGAGGAGGCCTTCGTCCTTGACGGCCCGGGCGAATTCGAGATCAAGGATGTCCTGCTGACCGGCGTTCGCACGTATCGGGACGACGCCCGCGGCGCCGAGCGAGGGCGCGGGACCGCGTTCGTCGTCGAGCTCGACGGACTTCACACGATTCATCTCGGCGACATCGGGCATCTCCTGACCGAGGAGGAGATCGGCGATATCGGCAGCGTTGACATCGTGTGTGTCCCGATCGGCGGAGTGTTAACCGCCACTCGGGCAGCAGAACTTGTCGCCCAGCTGGATCCCAAGCTGGTGGTGGCCATGCCGGTCTGCGCTGACGAAGCCGATTGCGCCGAAGCCGTCTCGAAGTTCTTTCACGAGATGGGTGGCGTGTCGGCCCCACAGTCGAAGCTGTCGGTCACGATCTCGACGCTCCCTCAGGAAGTCACGACCGTCCTGCTGGAGTCGCGCGGCAAGGTCTGACCGCGAGGCCTCTCAACGTCTGATCGCGAGGCCTCTCAACGCGGGGTCATGGCGCAGTTCCCGTCGATCAGGTCCCGAGGTGCTCCACCACCACGTGGCCGCGCTTGATCACGGCCCGGACAAGGTCCGCCGCCGGCCAGTACGGCAGCTGTCGATGCGTCGGTACGCGCCAGATCACCAGATCCGCGGCCTTGCCGGCCTCGATGGACCCGATTTCGTCGCCCTGACCCAGGGCGTGCGCGGCATTGATCGTGACCGCCGCAAGGGCCTCAGATGGCGTCAGTTTCAGTTCGAGGCAGGCGACGGTCAGGACATGGAGGAGGCTGGGCGTCGGCGACGTGCCCGGGTTGAAGTCGGTCGCCAGCGCCACCGGCACGCCCCGTTCGATGAGCGTCCTGGCGGGCGCGAAGTCATCGTGCATGAGGAACCAGGTCGTGGCGGGCAGGAGCGTCGCCACGACCGGGTGCTCGGTTTCCGCGGCCCCGGCGAGCGAATCGATCCCAGCCGCCGACGGGGCCGCCAGGTGATCGGCGGACAGCGCCCCGATCTCGGCGGCGAGCTCGGCCCCACCGCTTGGAACGATCTCATCGGCATGAAGGCGCGGCAGCAGTCCGTATCGCGCTGCGGCCTCGAGGACGCGCCGCGATTGATCGGGACTGAACACGCCGCGCTCACAGAACACGTCCGCGAACCGGGCCCGACCCTGGGCTGCGACGCCTGGCAGCTGCTCGTCGATGCAATGCCGCAGATACGCCTCGGTCCCGTCCGGGCGCGAGCGGAATTCGGCGGGCACGGCGTGGGCACCGAGCCACGTCGGGAGGACATCGACCGGACCCTCCGCGCCGAGGCGGAAGGCCACGTCAAGGAGTCGGAGCTCGGTGGCAAGGTCGAGGCCGTAGCCGGATTTGGCCTCGATCGTCGTGGTGCCGTGGTTGAGCATCTCGCCGAGCCAGCGACGTCCGTGGTCCTCGAGCGCCTCCACCGACGCGGCCCGCGTGGCCGCCACCGTGGACAGGATGCCGCCACCCGACGCCAGGATCTCCATGTAGTCGGCGCCACGCTGCCGGAGCACCAGTTCGCCTTCCCGGGAGCCGGCAAACAGGAGATGCGTGTGCGGGTCCACGAGTCCGGGAGTGACGGTTCCACCGACCGCGTCGACACGCACGAACCGCTGGAGCGGGTAGCCGCCACCCTCGAGGACGCGGAACAGGTCGGCCCGGGGACCCACGCCCAGGATCCGGCCCTCCCAGCACGCCACCACCGGCGCGTCGTCTCCGTGTGGATCGCCCG
>JANMPD010000279.1:0-4549 GCA_031369685.1 Chloroflexota bacterium
TGCGATGGGCGGGCGGGTGCTGTTCGCGCTGTCGATTGCCGCCTTCCCGGAGGACCTGCCGCGGGACACGCTGGCGGCGATCTTCGAGGGCGCGTCGGCCAAGGTTCGGGAAGCCGGCGGCACGCTCGCCGGTGGCCATACGATCAAGGATCCGGAGCCGAAGTACGGGCTCGCCGTGATCGGGGCGGCGCACCCCGACCGTCTCTTGCGCAAGGGCGCTGCAGAGCCCGGCGACCAGCTCATCCTCACGAAACGCCTGGGCACGGGACTGTTGGTCTCGGGTCGGCGCCAGGGACGCACGACCGACGCGCACCTTGCGGCGGCGACGGACCAGATGACCGTGCTCAATCGGGATGCCGCCGAGGTGTTCACGGAGTACGGCGTGCGAGCCGCGACCGACGTGACCGGCTTTGGATTGCTCGGCCACGGCCTCGAGATGGCGCGTGGCTCGGGAACGCGATTCGTGTTCGACTCCGCAGCGCTTCCGGCACTCGACGGCGCGCTCGAGCTGGCGCGGGCGGGCGTTGAGACCGGCGGCGCCGCCCACAATCGGCGGTTCGTCGCGCCCGCGCTGACGTTGGCGATGGGTGTCGGGGCGGACCTCGTCGCGCTGGCGTTTGACCCGCAGACCTCGGGCGGCCTGCTGGCCGCGGTTTCGGCCGACAAACTCGATGCGGTCGTCGCCGCCCTGGAGGCGCGCGGCGTTCCAAGCTGGCTCGTCGGTCACGTTGAGGCCGCAGGCGTGGCCGGGCCGGGCGTGATCCTGGCCTGATCCGCCTCGCGTCAGGCGGGCTTCGGGACTCCCGGCAGAATAACGGTCACGCGGGCGCCGGACGGAGCCAGGTTCTCTGCGACGGCATCACCACCGTGGGCACGGGCAAGGGCCCGCACGATCGACAGGCCAAGGCCCGTTCCCGGCCCGGTTCGTGCGGGATCGGCCCGATAGAACCGATCGAAGACTCGCTCGAGCGAGCCCGGTGGAAACCCGGGCCCATCGTCGCTCGCCCGGAAGGCGACGGCGCCATCGGCGGCGCGCCTTGCCTCGACGAGGATGTGGCCGTCGGCGGGCACGACCGACAGGGCGTTCTCGATGAGATTGCCGAGGACTCGCTCGACCGCCGCCCGATCCGCGACGAGCGTCATGCCCGGATCCGCATCGGCCCGGAGATTGATCGCCGCGCCTGACGCCCGGGGACCGAACCGTGCGACCGAGTCCATCACGAGCGCGACCGGATCGATCGATTCTTGGCGCATGGTCAGGCTGGCCGTCCCGGCCTCGTCAACGGATCGCAGATCTTCGATCAGGGCCTCCATCCGGGACGCCTCCTGGGCAATCGCCGCGGCCGCGCGCGGGATGCCGGACCCGCTGGCGGTGCCGTCGCGCAGCGCCTCCGCGAACCCGGACACCACGGTCAGCGGCGTCTTGAGGTCGTGTCGGATGTTCGCCAGCAATTCCCGCTCCTCGCGTCTGACCAGATCGAGGGCAGCGGTCATCTCGTTGAAGCGTTCCGTCAGGTCGCGCACTTCCCGAGGCCCTTCGGGCGCGACGGGCTCGGCGGACGCGCCCGCGGCCGGAAGAGCCGAGGTGGCATCGGCCAGCCGACGAAGGGGTCGCGTGATCGATCGGGAAAGGAACCAGGCGATCGGCGCGACGATGATCCCGATGACGATGGCCACGGCCGGCAGGACGCGCAGGAGATCCCGTAGCGCGAGAGCACCCGAGTTGTCGGGCGCCGTGAGGACCAGGAGCATGCGCCCGATCGCGGTGCCCTCCCGCCGAAGGACCGTCGCGGAGTAGATCAGGCGGGTGCCATCCGTCGCGGTCACGGTTCCTCCTGCCGATGCCCCAACCGCGAGATCCACGGGCACCGAGAGCGATCGTGCGGTCAGGATCGGAGCGGTCCCATCGGCCGTGACGAGCCGCTCGCCGATGACGGCATAGAGCCCGAGCTCGGGTCGGAGGTCAGCTCGCAGGTTGGTGATCGCGGCTCGGAGATCCCCGGTTCCGAGCGCACGGGTCCGCGTCACGATCGGCTGGGCGATGTCTCCGAGGCTCGAGGCCGTGGCGTCCTGGTGGAGCGACCGGAGGCTGACAAAGAGGCCGGCTCCAACCGCGAGCACGGCCACCAGCCCGACGGCGATGAACGCCGCGGCAATCCGCGATGGAATCCGATCAGGCACCGGGAACCAGCCGATAGCCGACGCCCCGAACCGACTCGATCGCGGGGCCGTCGGGGCCGAGCTTCTTGCGGACCTCGGACACGTGCACGTCGACGGTTCGTGTTTCTCCCGGGAAGTCGGTACCCCAGACGTCCTCGAGCAATGTCTCCCGGCTGAGCACCACCCCGGGATCGCGCGCAAGCGCGGCGAGCAGGTCGAACTCGCGGCCGCGAAGCTCCACAATGGCATCGCCCAGGACAACCTCGCGGCGGCGTGGATCGATGCGCAGCGAGCCGACCTCGATCGGGCGTCCGAGGCGAACGGTTCCGTCGGTCCGCCGAAGGATCGCCTTGATCCGGGCGACCAGGGCGCGCGGGTTGAACGGCTTGGTCACGTAATCATCGGCGCCGAGCTCGAGGCCCACGATCGCATCGATGTCGTCGGTTCGGGCCGTTAGCATGATCACCGGCGTGTCCGCTTCCCGGCGGATCGCCCGGCAGACCTCGAAGCCGTCCATGCCCGGGAGCATCACGTCCAGGACCACGAGGTCCGGACGGTGGCGACGGTGCAACTCGACGGCGCTCGGACCGTCGGTCGCCACGATCGTCGCGTAGCCGGCGCCCTCGAGATAGAGGCGGACCAGCTCGACGATGTTCGGCGCGTCGTCAACGATGAGGATCGTCTTCATCGAATGCGAGTCTACGCGCGACGACCTGCCCGCCGACACTCGGTCGACGGGCAGGTGGCTGGAGCGAGGCGAACGCTGCGGCGGATCAGCGCAGCGCCGCGAGGACGGCCTGGGCCTCGGTCAGGGCGATCCGAAGGTCGGATCGCGCCGCCGCGATGGAGGCACGTGCCGCGTCGAGGATGGGCTTTGCCGTGCCCGCGTTCCAGGTTGCCGGGGTCTGGGCCAGGACGGCGCTCGCGTCGCCGGCCACCTCGGCTCGCGCCTCGGCGATCGCCGCGATCATCGCGTCGAGATGACCCTGCGCCACCGTGACGTCCTTGCCGTTGCCGGCGGCCCGGGCGATCGCCGCGGCGAGTTGATCGGCGGCATGGGTGAGTCGATTGATCGCCGCATCTACCCGATCGTCGGCCCGGACGAGCGCGACCTGTCGCGTCACGAGGGCGTAGATCCGGTAGTCGGTGAAGATTCGGCGGACATCCTCGGTTGCCGAGGCGACCGTGGTATCGGCCGCGATCTCGCGGCGAAGCGCTTGCAGGCCGGTCTCGGAATGGTCGAGGATCCGGGACAGGGCCGATGCGTGGGCATCGGTCAGGACGTCCGACCCGTGGACGAGGGCCTGAAGCCGGTCGATGGTCACCAGGCGTCGGTCGATCTCGCAGAACCCGACCGCCTGCACCTTTGCGAGGGTCCGGTCCTCCCTGGTCGCCTGCCAGTCGGTGCGGCAGCGCGCGGCATCGGTTTCCGCGCCCAGCGGCTGCGCCGGGCGGTCGCTGACCCGACCCGAGGGCCCAGTCGACGCGAGCGCGGGGATGGCCACCGAAACGGCCAGGGCGATGCCGGCGAACGTGCCGGCGAGGCGGGTGAGGTTCCTGTTCATTGAGGGCTCCCTTCAGAGGCTGCGGCGCCGGCGTCATCGCCAAGATCGCCATCGATGCCGGACAGCAGTGCCTCGATCGAGGTCAGGTCCGGTGTGGGGACGGGGGCGGTTGGTGGCTTGTCGGTCGTGACGGGCTCGACGGTCACGCTTGGTTCGTTGGTCTTGACCGGTTGGACGGTCATGCCTGGTTCGTTGGTCGTGGCCGGTTGGACGGTCGTGGCCGGTTGGACGGTCGCGCCCACGACTGGGACCGTCGGCTCTTCCGGCGCGGTCGTCAGGTCGACGGTAGGCGGTGGCGAAGTCGGTGACCCTGCATCGGCAAGCTCGGTGCCGCTGCCACATCCGGCGATCAGCACGACGACGAGCGCGGCGGTGATCACGGTGAGGATTCGGTGGCCCTTGACGGTTGACATTGGTCTGTCGAGTCCTTTTCAGACACCCACATCGGGTGTCGCTGATCGAGATTGTTCGAGACGCTGGTCGATCACAACCGCCGAACGCGGTCAATTTGTCAGCGGCATGTAAGGCGTCTGCACCTGACCGCACAGATCCGGGGGACCCTTGCCGGCAACGCGCGTCGATTCCACTGCGTCCGCTGCCCAGGCGAACGCCTCGGCGCTACACTCCAAGGATCGGTCGCGTGGCCGATGACGAACCAGTTCGCCGTCCCCGGCGAGCCACAACACGGAGGCACGGAACCCTTGCCGAAGTCGTATGTTCGCCTGACCCAGCCCCTCGTCCGCGAGACGAAGGGCGGCGAGCTCCGTCCCGCAACCTGGGATGAGGCGCTCGATCGGACCGTCACGGCGTTTCGCGCCATCGGT